>JAEOUK010000427.1 GCA_016839385.1 Promethearchaeota archaeon | reverse complement strand
ATTTCACTTCCACTCCGAGTGTAGGGGTTTATAGTTATACCATTTACTCCAATGATACTCTAGGGAATGAGGTAATTCTTGCATCGAGTAGCATTACCGTAGAAGACACGACCGATCCTACTGTATCCAATTTAGTAGAAGTAACTGGAGATCCCATAGCATATAATGGAACAATCGTTATTCGTGTCAATGTAACAGATTTATCTACTATTGACACCGTATGGGTAAATTTTGACGGTACTCTTTACGAATTGCAATACATGAGTGCAGATATGTACAATTTTACTGGCATACTCACTGCTGGACTTCATAGCTACACTGTCTATGCAAATGATACATATGGAAATTTTGGATTAGTATCAGGAGATATTACAGTATTGGAATATGTGCAGACAATGATCATTTTCAACCTAGCTGATTATTCAGTTGCAAATATAACTGCTAACACAGATTTTGTGTTAATTTTGCCATTTGATGATAATAGCACATTAGATTGGGCCAAAGTTTATTTCAAAATAACATCAGGACCTTCCGCGGCTACGCCAATAGATTGGACATCTATTACTCTTATGAATGGTCAAGCAACAATACCTTCTTCATACTTTGATGCAGGAGAAACTCTATCCTACTACTTCGAAATTAAAGATACTTATGGGGTCACGTTCTATGTAAGCAGCTCAGGGATCAGCACAAGTAATACAACTGCTCAGACAAATGCGTTTTCATTCCTTATACTCGCAGCTCCATTAATACCCCCAGCATTACTTAAATGGCTTCCTTATATATTAGGAGGGCTTGGTCTAGTGGTTGCAATAACTCTGATTGCAGTTGTCGCTAAGAAAAAGAAAACTCAAAGAGAAATTCTTGACTTTGAAGAGACAGATAGAGCTGCAAATGCTTTACTCGCACAACAGAAAAGAGTACAGAAAGAAGCATCTAAAGCTGAAAGAGATAAGGACTATTATGCAGCGATAGCAAAATATCAGAGACTTATTGAAATTGCAAATGAGCTTTTCAAATTTGGAAAACCCGGTGCTGCTGAGAGTTTAAAGAACTATCAAACTAAACTCTCGAAATACCAAGAAAAGGCACTAGATTTCGTGAGACCTGGTAGCAAGCAAGCTCTTCAACAAAAAGCAGCTGAATATCTCAAGTTAGCTGAAGAAACTGAAAATACAGGTGATTTCGAAACTGCTCTTGTGATCTATCATCAAATCTTGTTGTTAAGGGAAGAATTGAACGAGAAATCTCAAGTTTCTGCAACCAAAACCAAGGTAAAAGAATTGATTGATAAAATCCCAAATATTAGGGAGATAAGTGCAAATATACTGAAAGAAGCTGAAACAAAATACCAAACGGAAGATTTTCAAACAGCTTATACAGATTACCTCTATCTCAAGACGATCTTTGAAGCCCTAGGGGATAAAAACTTAATCAATACAATAAATAAATTAATTTCAGATGTTGCTAAACAACTCTAATTTTATTTTTTTCTCTTTTTGTAGGATATAAGCGAAAGAGCTCAGATTTTTCTTCAAATCCCAAATGAGCATTAAAATTTCAACTTAATACTAACTTTATAAATTTCAGACGAATTTCAAGCTTCTACTTGATGAAAAAATCAAAATTCCCTTTTGTGTCATAAAATAAACACAAATATTTATTAATGAAGCGTCATGGGATTATAGTGGGAATATGAAAATGGTCGCACAAAACTCTATTATTTTCAATAAGAATCACTGGAATTTAGCGACCATTCTCTATATGGATCGTTCATAAGCAGTCCAAAAAACGCGACCATAAACCCATACTCCCGACTGCGTTGAACCTGATTCGCTTTCATTTTATGTCCATAATCTGAAAAGGTCTCAAAAAACATACAGAAATGCTCGCTAAGACTCATCTAACGCCGAGAATTCATGTTCGAGGGATGTATGACTATGTAGATTGGCTGATACTAGTCTATGGTGTAAATCTTCAACACGACCACGCCTTCTACTTCTAAAACTCATGCTAACCTTATGTGTTGATTAGACCCACCGAAAAATCATCTCTCTTCTTTTTCTTCTCGGCAAATTTCAAGGGACCGTCGTGTAGTCTGGTATCACACCCTTCAGTACAAGGGATAGAAACGGAGGTTCAAATCCTCCCGGTCCTGACACTTTCTTTAACAAGACTATTAAATCAAGCCAAAACGTTTTCGAATCATTCTTTCTACAAGCTTCTGGGGTAAGTGACGCATAAGAAAACCCATAATTTTTGCATTACTACCTACAGTATAATGAGCTTTTGGATCTTTCTTCTTAAGAATTTTCAGAATTTGCGTTGCAATTAATTTTGGATCCGCTGAAGAATCTAACTGATTTCTCCTACTCTTCTTCGCATTTTCAATATATATTCTATATGGAGAATCTTCATTGTAGTCTTGATTTTGAATTATTGCGGTGTTTGCATATAAAGGAGCTATAGCTACTACTTTAATGTTGAAAGGCATTAATTCATGGCGTAATCCTTGGGATACTTTATCAAAACCAGCTTTTGCAGCTCCATACATTGTACTAAAAGGCATAGGATTTGTTCCACCCATGGATGTTACATTTAAAATTGTGCCACTTTTTTGTTTTCGCATGATAGGTATAAAACCTTTAATTAATCGAATCTGTGAGAACAAAATTGCATCAAAGATTTCTTGAATATGCTCAAAACTAATTTCTTCTACCGAACCAATTTGTGAATACCCAGCATTATTAACTAAGAGATCGATTGATGTAAATTGAGATATTACATCATCAATTGTATCCGGTTTCAATAAATCCATAACTAAAAATTTAACACCAGGTATCTTTTCATTCTCTGGCAATGTATCTGGATGCCGTGAAGTTCCATACACTTCGTATCCTTCTTTAAGAAGAGCCTTCGCTAAAGCATGCCCTATTCCTCGAGATGCTCCAGTGACTAATGCAACTGGTTTAGACATAAGCTCTATATCTAATTCGTATAATATAAGAGTTTAGAAATTTGAATATCTACTTTACGTCTATCATCTTATTCTTTCTGGGGTTGATATAGCGATAGACTAAAAACCAATAAGAAATCCCAACAATCACTAGCATTATCACAAAAAATGATAAAGGTACAAATGTTCCCAAAAAATCTGCAAGTAATCCAAATGAAAATGGACCTTCTGTTGCAGCTCCAATCGTAAAGAATTTCAATATACCGATTGCTGTGCCTTTTATTTCTGATGGGACGAAGTCTAAACTGATAGTGTCATTAGCGATAATAACTGCAGAATTTAGCATCCCGAAAACGATTCCTGCCACTGTAAACAAAACAATATCCATTTTGAGGAACAATATAATTGATGCAGGGATTCCTGCTAAACATGCATAAATTATCACTTGTTTCATTCGTTTCTTAAACAGGATAGGAACTAAGATATAAGTCAGAAAATCACCAAGGATAGGTGGTAAAAACCACAATCCCGCGTTAAATCCCGATTTATTAAAATAGGTTAAGATTATGAAGTTCCAATAAATTCCTGATCCTAAAAATGTCATATTAGCTAAGAAATTGATGATCATTGATCCGATGAAACGAGGATCGTTTAGTGTATGACGCAATATTTCTTTTTCAGATGTAGATAATTTTCTTTGTCCTTTATTGGACCAATCCGGATGATCCCGAACAAAAATGATTATTGAGATAAATGATACAATTACTAAACCGTCTAAAAACAAATAACTGGTTCTATTTTCGAAAATTACAAAAATAACTGGACCAAATAGAGAACCAATAAGGAATCCAAGTAGCATTGAGGCTGACATGTAGCCTAGAGGTTTACTTCGAGTTTCTACAGAATAATAATCATCGATAAGTGCAGTAACAACTCCAATGAGGGAATTAGCTCCAAAGATTAACCTTCCTAAGTACACAATTTCAACTGAATTTGCAAAATAGATTATTATTAATGATACAAATGAGAAACTCAAACAGATTAACAATGTTTTTTTTCTACCAATTTTATCACTAAGGCGAGAGAGAGGGACAATGAGAAGTAATTTTCCGATATTATAGAAAACTCCAGCAAGTGTATATGCGGTGGTTTCTGAAATCTCCATGAATATCCATTCATAAGACGTCAAAGTTTCTGCAAGTGCAACCATTGTTGCCTGATTTGCCACATTATCAATCGTGTTCATGATAAGGAATCCTATTGTGGCTAAAATCCTTTGTTTAGCCATTAATTTACCATGATATTGATTGTTTTCCCTCAAGGTATCACTCATAGCCTTTCTTAAATTAGGGATAAGATAAATTTATTTTTTCTTCGGTGTTCATTTTGGCATGGCGGATCGTTTCAAAATAGCTTATATTGGAGCTGGAAGTTTTCGGTTCTCTACTGGTCTTTTTTTAGATATTTGTCAAAGACGTGAGGGAAAAAATGATTTATCTCCTATGGAAATTAGTCTTTGCGACATTGACGCAAATTCTTTACACATTGTTAAAAAAATGTTCCATAAAATTGTTGATAAAGCCAATAAACTCAATGGTATCGACATACTTATCACTTCCTCAACAAAACGAGAAGATGTCTTAGAAAATGCTGATGTTGTATATAAAAGCATTTCAGTGGGAATACAAGAAGCGGAATGGTACGATATCCATCTTCCCTACAAACTCGGAATACCACAGAACACAGGAGATACCGTCGGTCCTGGAGGTTTATTCAGGAGTTTACGAACTAATCCTGTAGTTGCTGATATTGCTCGAGATATGAAACGGTTATGCCCAAAAGCGATGCTCCTTAATTATACCAATCCGCAATCCTCTATTGTATTAGCAGCCCACACTGTCGCTCCAAAAGTCCAATATATAGGACTTTGTCATGAGCTTTTTGGCGGGATGAAAAATATTCATACATTCTTCAACAAGAAGATGGGATACAACATACGGAACTGGCAAGATTTTGATATAGAATACGCTGGAGTAAACCATTTCGCATTTATTACAAAATTAGAGTATAACGGAGAAGATATGTATCCAATTCTCCGAGAAAACGCACATTCCTTATATAAGGAAAATTACAAAAATCGAGGATATAATTATCATCTACTCGAAAAATACGGATGGTTTCCATATCCTGGTTCTCGCCATATTGCGGAATTTTTGCCAGATTATTATAATTTCTTTAATCATAAAATCCAAAGCAAGCATTGGAAATTTCCCGTATTGCGCAATGTTCGAATACTCGGTATAGGAAGAAAAGTTGCCTACTTTGGCTTTAAAGTTATCGGATCTGGATTAATTGTTCCTAAACCACGTTCAAGTGGAGAAAACGCCGTCGAGATGACAACAGCTAGCTTAAATGATGTTCCTACTCCTTTCGTTGTAAATTTACCAAATAACGGCACAATTCCACAACTTCCCGATGATTGTGTGGTGGAAATACCTGCTATCTATAAAAATGGAAGGATTACCCCTATCTCAACTATCAACTTGGATTCAAAAATTGCAGAATTACTCAAACCACATGCAGAACAACACCGTTTAACAGTTAACGCAGCCTTAGGAAATAATATCGATCTCATCATCAAAGCTATGCAACATGATCCTATGAATCAATGGATTGAAGATCGTGACCGTATTGACTATCTTACTAAATTAATGCTTTATTATCAACAAAAATGGTTACCCGACGAATGGAAGGAATGGATTCCACAGAAAGAAGAATTGAAAAAATCTCGATGGTGGATCTCTCCTTTGGAGCTTCGTAAATTTGGGAGAAAAAACAGACAAAAGAAATTTTTCTTAACCGAAAATTTAAGAGCTAAAGCATATTTCGATGAAAAATGAGAAAAAATAAAACTGTTATTATGCACTGGGTTTAAAGCCTAGAAATATCAGAACATATGCAGCAATCATTATAGCTCTTGCTGGAGCTATAATAATTGGGAAAATCTCAGATAATAAAGCATCCAGAGCACCACTGATACCAAACAGTGCCCAGCAGATTCCTAACGAAACTGCTTTTTTGTATTCAGGACTCCCTCGTATTCTTCGCGCCAGAACCATGAATCCAACTCCTAATACTCCAACAGAACCAAGAATATAAATTCCATTAATAATCACGCCTATTCCGATAAATGAAATATCCATCAATTCTGTTGTGCTATATTCTGCAGATTCAAAAAATTTCTCGGGAAATATAAAAAAAAATACCCAAAAAACAATTGCTAGCGGGACAAGTACCCACATTGTTTTGTATCTCCATTCCTGCTTGAAGATATTGAATCCAAGAATCATTGCCACAATCATCATTATCGGGGTGAACGTATATGAAAGATAGGCGTATAGGTTCCCTTGGATGTTAGTACCATTTAATAAATTAAGAAATGAAGTCGATGGTCCAAGATAAAAACATCCTAATCCCACGAACAGTACACCAACAAGAGGTAGCAGCTCTTTTTCACTTTTTACATACAAGAAAAAAAAGTAAAACCCACAAATGATACCGAACAGTATTAATATAATAGCTGTCACGCCATTGAAAATTGATAAGAATTCTATTGCCATTCTATCACCTCATATTAAATATGTAGCAGAAAGTTCATTGAGCAATATATAACTAGATAATATTGGGACATATATCTAACAAAATATGCTTATGATGTTCCTACCATTTTATTTGAATCTCCAGATTATCTGATAACGTAAATAGGTAAGTGGAAATATTACATCAATACGAAATCAAAAGGAATTCTCTAAATATTATTTTTAAAAATTCGCTTTAATCTTACATTGGGGCTATGTAATCCACCCAATTAACTTAGCGAACACTTAATAATCTCGATGTTCAATTTAGCTTCATGTCTCCTTATAAAGTAACTATTGAAATTGTTGATATTTTAGAAGAAGGAAATTGTCCCTTAAATCATAAAGTGGGGGAGAAATTTAATTATCCGGAAGATCGGGGTAAAATTTGCCCTGCAGCGTTCAATGCTATTTATCCATACATTCGAGTTTTAGAATCGGGAGGTTCATATCCATACTTTGAAGATGGTGGAAAAAGTCAT
>JAEOUK010000426.1 GCA_016839385.1 Promethearchaeota archaeon | reverse complement strand
GAAAATACTTCAGAATATACTGATAAATCTTTTTTATCCATCAATGCTTTAAATAATGCATTCGGGACAGATCCAATTCCCATTTGGATTGTGGAACCATTTTCTACTAGTCTACTGATGTATTTTCCAATTTTCTGTGAAACTTCATCAGGTTCATCATATATTGCCTCTATCAAATCCTCCTCTGCGTAAATCCAATGATCAATGTTTGTCATATGAATGAACGAATCCCCATTTGTACGAGGCATTTGAGGATTTATTTGAGCGACAACAATATCGGCAACATCCACAACTGCCTTGTTAATATCCACATTGATGCCCAAGGAAACAAATCCATATTTATCTGGGGGTGATACTTGAACTAATGCTACATCGATGTGTTTTCTACCAGATCTTATCAACGGAGGAATAGATGAAAGCATGATTGGAGTATAATCACTTTTTCCTTCCTTGACTGCTTCTCGCATTGCTTGACCGATGAATAAAGCATTATGGCGAAATAGTGATGGTTCAAGTTCACTGAAAAACTGGTTTTTTCCTAAAGTGAGAAAGTGAATAATTTCACAATCAGCAATTTTGAATTGCTTTCTTATTAACTCTGCAGTCAAGGTCTGTGGTTCTGAACATCCTGTTCCAATAAAAATTCTCTGTCCTGGCTGAATAATCTGAGTTAATGAGGATAGTGGAATTTTTTTATCCTTATAAACCTCTTGCCAATCTTTTAGACCATGTACCATGACTTTGGAATCTCTCAACAAATCATGTTTTCTTTGATAAGACATGTTTTAACCTTGAAGCTATGAATCACATTCGAATTGAAAAATTTAACTCTACTAATATGACTTTACTAAAAAGAGTATCAAAGTAGATTTAAATAGGATTTTAAAAGATATTTCTGTATCATGTCAGATGATAAATGGTATGAAAAAGATTTTTTTACGGATGAACGAAAAGAGAAAGGAAAAAAAGCAGGAAAAGCAAGCGCGACAGGAGGATTAGGTTTTATATTCTTCGCTTTCTTCTTAGGCTATCTCTTTTTACATGACCCAGCTACTAGTACGTTTGCCACAGGTGGAACACAGATGGAAACTGCAATTGCTTTTGCAGTATTCGTATTTTTAGGTTTTGCAGCTGGATTTTGTGGACTTTTCGTTGGAGTATATTACATATTTTTCCTAGGTGATTGGTTTGCGAAAGCACAGTTCTTAGCAGGATTGACAGGTAATCATCCTTTAATGTGGTGGGGTTTCTATCCAGCAGCATTTATCGGGTGTTTGATTAATTTTGCAATCATTCTAGCAATATTGTTTTTTATTATCAAGTGGATTGTAAAAAAAATCCGAAAGTAAATTTAATTAATATTTTTTTTTATTTTTTCATCGCAATATCTTTCATGTTTTTTGGTAGTTTTTCAATTGCATAACGAAGAGCAACTCTAGGCATCTCTTGCTTATGCGAAACAACATAATCAAATACTTCTTGTTGATAATGCTTTGTCGCTTCTTTGAGTAACCACCCGTATCCTTTCAAAACTAGATCAACTCCATCAAACATTAGCTCATCAGAAATCCGAAAAATGAGTTCAAAAAGCTTTTTTTTTCGAACAGGTACAATAAATACGACTGCACTTGCTCTTCTAACCCAAGGATTATCTGAATGTACTAATTTCAAATAATCCGACGCAAACTGCGGAAACTTCATAAGGTGATATGCTGCAGTATGTGTGCAAAAGTCATCTGTTGATGCCCAACCTGAGAGATAGTTTAATATCCAGTATTTAAAAATTGAAAAATGATCTGCACGATATTGTCTCTTTAATTTAAAACTCCATTGAAATGCGATTAGGCGCAATTCAGAGATTTTTTTTTCAAGAAGAAAATTGCAATATTCCAAGATTGCATCAATATCTGAAATCCCATAATTTTTCAATACCTTGTAAAATTTGTTAGCAATTTCGCGATTGATAGGAGTTTTAACTCCCAAATATTCATGGTTATTTATATTTGGAGTTCGTCTATCTTCTTCCTTATTATATTGGACTCTACGTGGATCAATATGTGGTTTGAGGGAGGAGATTATTTGCGAACAGATTTCTGATGGCGAAAGAACCATATTTAGCAAATAAGGATTTATAACATAAAAAATAGAAGAGAAATAGAATTATTTTATTTTAACTATAATCTCGCATGTATCAGATTGGAACTCGTGAAATATTAACGATGTTCGTTTCATAGTATCTGCAATCCATTTGACACTATTCTTTTTCAAAGATTTTCCATCAATTTTGACACTTTTTATCATTTCATTGTCATAAAATAAGAGATGTAGTGGTTCACCTTTGATACTCTTTAATGTCAATTTCAGTTCTTTTTTCTTCCATTCCACGTTTTCAAAAATTTGATAGCTCATAGAGGCGAATTTTGATACATCCCCAATGAGACTGAATCCTTCTGCAAGCATAGGGCAAATTATCCAATATTGATAATCCTCTCCTTTCAAGTAAGACTCAATTGGGCGGAGTTTGGAAAACAAACGAAGACGATCTCGGAAATAATTATATGCCACATATTCATCATCCTCAACGATGTCATTACCAAGATCGTTTACATTGAAAAACGGATCTTTTGGTTGTTTTAAGGTCAATTTACTCTGAATAACATACCACCAACGTAAATCTTCATGATCAGAATAGGTACTTGTAAGAAAATACTTAGAATGAGGAAGAAACATGCTATCTGTAGCAGTAATAGGTTTGTCTGGTTTAATTAAAAAACCATCTTTTCTGCAGGTCTTAAATATATTTTCCAAACCAAATTCATCGATTCTATCCCCAATGCCGACTGGTCCACAACTCAAAGCACTTATTAGAGCCATTAATTCAGGTTGACGCTCTCGGGTTAACATCCCGCTTGATTTTGACATGAATACATCCTTAAATGGCCAAATACGTGCAGTATATGCAAGGATATTTGTTTGGACAAAATGTTTATAATCCCAGTTTCGAGGCCAATGTGGATTATAATCATCACATGTCCTAACGAAACTAACAGATTCACATTCTGGATACATTGAAGATAAAAACATGCCGGAATACGTCATACAATATTCTATAGTACGTTTATGTTTCTTTGCAGCATTTCCCATATTGGTTAACCATTTCTTCGTCATCCCTACTGTATTACGTAAAAAACTCAAAGTTTCAAATTGACTTGACATCCAATCTTGTTCATAATTATCAATACCATATTCTTGGCATTGTTTCATAATCATGTCCCAAAATTCTGGTTCTACACACAAAGATCGATTTCCTTCAGTAATGAATGGATATTTACTTTTGTAGACGTTTCTTTTAGAAAACCAGCGTCCATGAGCATTGAGAGGTTTTCCCATCTGTTTTTTGAACTCTTTGAAAGGAATATGCATAAAAATTGGATCAACATCCCATTCCACAGTTCCCCCGTACAAAGATCCTCCAATTATTCGCCCCACAGGTCCTAGTAAAGTTCTAACACCCTTCTTAACATCTTTTTTGTACCACCACGAATCAAGATTATAGTTACAAATTGGAATACCCATTTGTTCTG
>JAEOUK010000425.1 GCA_016839385.1 Promethearchaeota archaeon | reverse complement strand
CATTAATTCGAGATAGAGCTTTCCAGTAAGCCGATTATCTCCGATCAAAGTTATCAATCGTTGTTGGATGACATCACGTTTTAATTTAAATTCTTTCGCAAGATAATTCAGAGGAATATATTCATCTTTGAAAGCTCGTATAACTTGTTGGATGTAACGCTGGAGAATTAATAATTCAAGATTTAGTTGTTTCTCTTTTACAACGATTTTGTATTCATCAATAAACTGCTTCCAGCTATTCATGAGGAATTGAGTTTTTGCTTTGCTCGTTTTCGCTTTCACGATGATTTTTTTGAATTGTGATTTTAGGGTTTTATCTGATTGTTTAATTACTTCATTAATACGATTCAATTTCGAATGAAGTCGTTGCATTGCTAATTTAAATTCGTTTATTTCTATGCGATTTTCGACATCGAATTGAATTCGACCTAAATGATTATTCAAAACATCCTGATGTGTATGTATCAATTCATCTAATTCTTGTTTCACACGTTGATTTTCGTAATTCAATAATCTTTTGTTTAAATCTTGTTTCAATTCTTCTTGATCATTAATAATATCTGATAACCTAGTATCAAATTGGGATAAAATTAATTCTTTAATTGGTTTTGAATCATTGAATTTACTCCAAATATTTTCGATTTCAGTAGTAAATTTTTTTGATTGACCAGACATTTTTTCTTCTTGCTTTCGGAATTCAGATTCAATCCATTGTTTATTTTTCTGAAAAGGATGAGATTTATGTTCATCTATATTGAATTCTATCCCAAAACTCCAAGATTCAAAGGAATCTTTGATTTTTTTAATGGTTTGATCAAGAATTTTATAACATTTCATGGAGTCTCCAATTTTCATTTGAATTCCATCAATGATCTCTTTAGATCTTATATAATGCGCTTCAAAAACACTCAAATTTTGTAAATATAATTCATTTTTTAGGTCTAAGTCTAAATCTTTTACTTTTAGAGAAATTGCTTCTTTTGCCTGAGACTGGAGTCTGTAATAATTTTCTATCAAATCATTTAATTCTTCAAAAGATGTGTCAATTGCTTTATGTTTGATTGCATTTTCGTATAATTGGACTACTCTATCTGTGAATGTATTCAGTTCTCGGCATTCTCCTTGCACAAAAAGGTTAAGTCTTTGATTTTTTCTCCATTCATCATTGTGAATTATCAAATAGTTAGTGTTTTTTACTAATTCACCAGAGATTTTTGAAAATCCAATCATAGTTTCGACACGTTTTCTAATGTCTTTCTTATTAATACCGGTTTCATCCGCAAGTACCGCTAGATCAATTCGGTTAGTAGAATTTTTCAAGTTATGGACATTTAAAGCCGATCTAACAACATCATCTAAAATTTCATCCATCAAATTTTTTAGCTTATTCTCGTAGGATGCAGTAAATCCATTCCATAATGTAGAAGATGATTCTACTTGGGAATTGAATTCTTTGAACATTTTAGAATTTGAACTCGCAGTTTGTTGAATCTCTTTTTTAGACTGATTTAGTAGGTTAAGCAAGTATTTGAATTGCTCATCTATGAAGGAATACTGAGGAATTGTTTGATCATCGAGTAGTCTATTGATCTGATTCTGAAAAGCTTCAACAGATGTATCGAGAAAATTTATTTTCTCAGCAATTAATTTGATAAAATCATCCTTGTATTTTTGATATTTATCCGATTCTACAATTATACTCTGATTTTGGCGCTCAGTTGTTATTAACTGCTCTAATTGTTTTTTCTGATTATTCCATTCTTGTTCCAAGGTATTGAATAATAAATAGAGTTTTTTCCGTTGACGAATGATCCCATCAATATTTTTTGAGAATTCCTTAAAATCTCGATCAGTTAATTGCAAGATTTTCCCAAACTCAGCATCCAGAAGATGTTTGGCTTTTTTATAATTTTTATCTTGAAGTGTTATTCGAATTTGTTCAATATTTTTATTTACCATTCTAGTATATTCATGGTACTTTGAATCGATTTTCTCCAATTCATTATGCCAGATTTGAAAACCATCAATATAAAAGGTAATTTCTTGGTCGAATTCTCCTTTCTGATCTACCCATTTATCAATAACTTTTTTCCTATGGGATTTTATTTTACGATCTTCTAAGGAAATTTGTTGAGATAATTTTACTACAGATTTGTCATAGGTATCAATCTTATTGCTTAGAATATTGAGCTCTTCTTCTAATTGACTTACATTTTCACGAGCATATTGTTTTTCTAGATTGCTTCGAAAACTCTCTTGAAATATATTGAATGCTAGATTGTATTCTGAAATATAGGTATCAATTTCAGTGTCAAGATTTTCGAGAAGAGTCTTTTGATCTCGTAGTTTCTGGCTTTCTCGTATCTTCTCCAGCATAATGAGGTTAACTTTCTGATATTGCGATTGGAGATTCTCATAAAGTGTTACCCAATCATATAAATATGCTGATACTGCCTCTGGAGCATTAACAAATTCGAATTCTTCCAACGACTTATGGATATTTTGATTAAAAAATTCTGCATCTAGCAGTGCTTTCTTTACATTATTCTTGAGACGGGTTTCCGCGAATTCGATTTCTCCAGCGATAATTAGACTTTCTACCTCATTCATGATTAGTTCAGATGAATGTTTGATTTCATGACCAAAATTATAAATATCATCCTTTAAATCACTCAGTTTTCGTTTTTCTGTAGAAATCAGATCATAAGAAACGCGTTTATTGCAAGTGACTAATTTTGAAATGAACTCATCTCGATTGAATATTAAATTTTTTCGGAATAAGCGTTTTCTTACGACAATTTTTCCTCTAAAAAAATCCTCTTTCATCATAAGATTGAGTATATTTTCCAAAATGGACTCTTTAACGCGCGCAGTTTTAGGTTTATTGCGATTGTAATTATCGATAATTTCAGATACGTTCAAAACAGTGAACCTGTCGATTCTACGATAGATAAATTTAGCAAAATACTTATCCAAAGGATCTAATTGATTGAGAAATTGAGAAAACCGTGATTCATTATCAATAATTTTAAGAGATAGTTTGTATTTTTGGTTCAAATAAGAGAGGATTTCGTTTTCTGCATTAAAAATTCCTGCTTGAGAACTGAGTTTGTTAAGATCGAATCTAATATTGGAGTTATCCAGCCAGGAAAATATCATTGATTCTAG
Organism: Promethearchaeota archaeon; assembly: GCA_016839385.1. The sequence goes on along the minus strand of JAEOUK010000425.1, from coordinate 2,650 downwards.
GTCATCCACTAAATTTTCCCATACAAAGGTCAACATAATAGTTACTTTAGCAAATTCCATCAATTTCAATCCATTTTTTGAATCTTGAAGCGGATTTAATAACTGTATTTGTTGCACTAAATAGGAATATATTTTTCCTGGATTGTAATCCATCATAAAACGATAATTTTCAAATAAATAAACAATCCAGAATGTTTCATTGATATTTGAATCCTCCTTGGAGGAGTTAAATGAAAAACCTCCATCTTCTTTCTGGAATGAATCAAAGTATCGAAGTTGATCATCAGTTACATCAGCATAAGAACCTAAAAAGCGAAGATCTAATAATCGAAAGACATTTTGAGGTACATTACCAATTTTCATAGATTTTAATGAACTCATAATTACGCTGCGATATGCATGAATTCCATCTCCTCCTAACAACAATAAAATGTCTAATACATGGAATAATGTCTTTTCTTCGCTGGTTTTTTTGCATACGGCGCAGTTTGATTTGCAATGAACAAAGTGGGAATTTCTTTTACATGAAAGGATGAAATTCATGATTTTTGATTTTCGATTCATATCAAAATTTTGATATAGATAATCCTCTAGTTTTCCAAGAAGATGAAAAATCACAAGAGCAAAATTAGTGGACCATGTATCAGGTTCATCATTCGAGAATGGGTAAAATTTGAATCCTAATTGATCATCTGTTTCAATCCCGCATTTTTTTGTAAGTTTAAAGATTTCCTCTTTCAGGGGCAACTTGTGCAAGTTTACTCCGAGGTATTTCCCCAAAAGTAAATACCAATAGAGATTCTCCAAATTGAGCTTATCAAAGTTTAAAATTTGGGTTGAGGTTTCTTTAAAATACTGTTCAAGTAAATTTCTATGCGGGAGAAATACTTGGGGTACAGTTTTTAATGAAGTAAATGGATACCACTGAGGTTTTTTATAGGTTGAGATCAACGGATAGTTCTCGGACAGAGTAGTCACCCTTGCACTGTTTCGTTTTATTCTCTAAAAAATAAGAAAATCCATTGCTTTATAATTTGGGAAGAAAAAGAAATAGGATAAATTTACTTTTTAGTAGCAATCAACAACTCAGCCATATTTTTTCCGAGATTTTTCAAGGTTTTAATGCCTTCCTCATCATTTTTGATCTCGCCTGGCTTTCGTGCAATGACTAAATTCCAGTAGGAACTCGTCGCTATAGGCATTTCATGTATGCCGTAAAAGTAATTGATGGCTGAGTAAACAAAACATGCACCGGCACGTCTCGCTACTGCAACTGCAGCACCAATTTTTCCTTTAAGATTTAATCCCCCCATTCTCTCAATAAACATTTGAGTTCGTGAGCTTACATTGGAATAATATGTAGGAGATCCAATTATCAATCCATCAGCGGCAAGAAGTTTTTCTCGAAGCATAGGAATATCGTCTTCTGGAGTTCCTCCAAAAGAGAAAGGATTCAATTTGAGATCCACCAAATCAATAATTTCTACATCAATCCCCGCTTTTTTTAACTCTTCGGCAACAATTTCCAAAGCCATGTGAGTGTTCCCATCATTTCGCGCACTTCCATTGACTGCTAATACTTTCATAGGATTAGCTTAATTTGAAAAATTAAAAAGATAACTAGTACTAAACTGCGAGTGTTGGAGTAAAATAAAAAAAGATTAGCTTAATTTGAACTTATATTGTCCAAATCGCTAAGATCGAGTCCTGCTTCGAGGTCTTCATCAGCTACTTCAGATAAAAATTCATCGAGGATAGTTTTCAATTCCTCTCCAGATCTTTTCATAACTAAACGAATAAGACCAAGATTAATATCAGGGTCGGAAATTAAGCATAATACACCTTTACCACAACTGGCTGCAAAGATTTTTCCGGATGTGAATTCACTGGTAACGATGGAAAGTTCACCAAGTTCAAGATTTCGCCCCTGTTCCTCGGATGCACAGAATACGGCGCTTGCGATAGCACCAATTCCATCGACGTCAACGGGGTAGTACGAAAATTTACTAACATGTGCAATAGTTAATCCAGTTCTGTCAACAAGAAGGACTTTCTTGATTCCCGATTCGCTTTTTATAATTTTTGATAAAATCTTATTGAATGACTTAGTTGAGAGTGCCATTTTATTTAACTCCGGATTTACACGATAGTTTAGTATGATATTGCTTATATTGTAGTGTGTTATTCCACTTATTTAATTTTATCTGTGCTTTATTGATAAGATAATTTTGGAAATAACTTACTGATACGGTTATAAATCAGTTTGATCCTAAACGTATTTCGAATTCACGTAGAATTTTTCTCCGCTGAATGTGGATTTATAATTTTATTAGTAATGAGTTTCAATAATTCGAATTACAGATTCCTCATGGGAATTTTATATCAACAAAAATCGAAGATTAACCGACAAAATGTGCGTAATTATACTGAAAATATTATTAGAGGGTAACTAATGTTTTGCACTCTTCTTTATATTAGAAAATCTTCGATATTTACTCAAATCTAAGGTGTTTTGTTTGGGTAAGATATCAAGCTATAAAAACGGCAAAAAAAAGGATAAAAAAGGTAAACTAAAGTCATTGTTCCTCCAAAATGCCTGTTTACTCGAAAAAGCAATGCACAATATGTCAAAAAGTATAGATTCTTTTGT
>JAEOUK010000424.1 GCA_016839385.1 Promethearchaeota archaeon | reverse complement strand
TTATTTAAGTTACTTGATAATGAATACAGACTTCGCATCAAGGATTCTGCATCTATGAAAACTTTGGCTGATAATTTCACATACAATAATCGATTACTACCAACTAATCTCCTTTTACAGAAATCTCAAATAATGGTCGTACATAATTCAATTGGTTCAATTGTAAAAAGTGCAATCATTCGAGACCCCATACTTCTGGATAATTCATTATATTATATTATACTGGATGATATTAATGAGGCATACTACCTTTGTGGTGTTTTAAATTCTTATTTTATTACTGATTTAGTTAGAATGATAGGCAGCACCGGATCACGCGGTAGTTTACGGAACATACACAAGAATCCTTATAATTTTGGAATACCCCTATTTGATAGCACTGAAAAACAACTTGAAATTGTCGAGTATTCAAAGATTTTAGAAACCTATGTACAAAAAACAGTTTTTGATTTGAAAGAAAATCATCCACACGATCTCCTTGGAATGCTACGAAGAAAAAAATCAGACAGAGGTCCACGTACCATTCAAAAAGTGATTCTGAAAGATCCTTTCTATGAGGAGACTATGAGAAATCTAAACGACACAGTTAAGGCCATACTATTGTCGAATAAATTTTCTAGGTAAGAAATATAGGTCCTTATTTCGATATCATCATAGAACCCAATATCGAATTTTATAGGTCAATACTATGGCATTAGACTGGACAGAAATATTGATTCTGGTAATTTACACTTTGTTACTAACAGGTTTAATTGTGATAATCTACTTCCGAGAAAAAATCTTTGAAAGGATAGATAAACCTCGAAAACCGAAAGAACCCAGTCCAAGAGTTCAAAAGATTCTCGAAAAATACTTCAAAGAAAAAGAAGTCCAGCAAAAAGAATTGGAAAAACTGGAAATTATTGAGGCAATGAAGGAAACTGTGTTAGATGAAATCGAAATTAAAAGCACAGAAATGACTGAGAAAGCGGAAGCGACTATTAAATCCTTAAAACCAGAAGAACATCTCATTGAACAAGGAGGAAAAATGTTCACACAGTTTAGTATTGGGCTGGAAGACGCCTTTCCACGAAATGAGAAGGAACGTGTGAAGGATATGGGAGATCTAATGGATGCTATTAAAGTTTTGGAGAGTTTAGACAAAGATCATTATGAAAGTGATATACAAGACGATACAGGAAAAGGCATGTTTTTTGACCAAATTACCTCCAAACTCTTTCGTGCTATGCGAAAAGACGAATCTTTTACGACAGAAAGAATCTTTGTATTTGATAAATTAGTCACTCTCGGTCTAAAAACGTTAAAAAATACAACCAGAAAAGACTTACATGACTCATTGAACTTCATGAAAGAAGCTGCTTATATCAAAGATTTTCTTGAAATAAATTCTGAATTAACAGTAGTGATTCGCAAAGGAGAAATACCAGAATTTTCAAAATCCGAAATGGTTGTATTAGCTCTCGCATATGATGAACACCCTCTTTCCTATTCTTATCTATTAGAAGAATCTCAATGGTCAGAATCATTTGCTGATTCCGTAATTAAAGGATTAATTCAGAAAAATTTAGCTCATGTTCAAGATGATTTCATTTCTATTGTTGGTTTTGAGACTCTGGAAGAAAAAGCTGAGAGAAAAACATTAGAAGAAGAATTGGAAGATCGTCTTAAAGAGAAAGAACGACAAAGTAAAGAACAACAAGAACGTTTAGAACGAGAATTACGTGGTGATACTGTAGAAAGCACACTTGAAGAAAGTGATACTCAGGAATTTGAAGTGAACGAGGAAGAATTTCAAGATATTATTGGCAGTGAATTCGTTGGAGATGAGATGGATAACGAATTAAGTACCGAAGCAATAATCGAAGCAATTATAACAGTATATGAGAACTATGAGCACATTAATGGAGGACTTATGGACGTTCGATTGATCCGAAAGTATATTTCTGAATTGTATCCTGAAATAACTGTAGAAATGATTTTAAACACCGTCGATAGCTTGTTAAATATGGGTTTCGTTCAAGAATTAGTCAAATATCCAGAAACTTCCATTCTTCTTTTCAAAGAAATTACATTAGATGAAGATATGAAGATATTATTGGGTAGCATTGTAAAATATGGATGGATGGATAAGATTGAAATCGGCGAAAAACTCTCTTGGGAAGAAGAAAAAACTTTGAATGTGATGAAACTCCTCCAAGATGCGGAAGTTTTGCGACTAGATGAAAAAAATCGAGTCGTTATACCTGGTCTGTTGGTAGAATAAAGTAAAAAAAAGCTTTTTTTGTTTATTTCTTTGATGTAGTGATTGCACCAACTAACGATAAAATTCCTCCTCCAGTGGTTACAAATATGCCTATTCCCATTCGCCATCTCACACCAGTGAAAGAATCTCCAATTGTGACACCAAAACTATCCCAAAATATATTTGTATCCAAATAATCTGCTAAAACAGCAGCATCAGAATCTCCTAAAAACACAAAAAACAGAACAATCCCAACAATTACAAGCACACTACCAATTAAAGATAGAAACTTATTTCCAGTTATGCATAAGAGGCCACCTACTCCTGCGATAATTCCAGGTAAAAGCAGTGTAAACGTGTTCGCAAAATAAGGATCACCATCACCAAAAAAAGCTGACAAGTATGAATTATTAGTAACTTCATTATTTACAACTGTGAGAAAGTTCCACCAACCGATTTCCTTGATAAATATGCTTAATACTACTCCTAATACTGCGATAAATCCACCTATCATGGCTAGGAGCGAACGATTTGATTTACTACTCATTTTTATCACATTATATTATGGTATATTATGTGTCAAAATACTACAATATAAGTGTATTTTTCTTGTTTCAAGAAAGAGGAACTGGTTTGGAGATTCTAAAAATTTTAAGTATTATAAAATTAGAGATATAGTACCAAGCCCCTTTTGCAGTGGAAATGATTAATAATGAAAATATATGACATCCCGAACTTTGGAAGATGTGAAATTCATAATATTCTCCTTGATCTAAATGGTACCCTTACTCAATTTGGAAAATATCCTACTGAGCTGAGTTCCCTTATTTCTGAGGTAAAGAAAGTTTTTGATATTTATGTGATTAGTGCAAATACTAGGGGTAACTTGGATCAGATCGCCAATGAATTAGGCATTAAAGCAATACATATTCCAAAATCAAAATCTGAAAAAGAATCTAAACTAACTTCTCTATTAGTACTCAAACCAGAACACACGATAGTAATAGGAAATGGAAACAATGATATTGAAATTATAACTCAATCGAAAATCGGTATTGGAATTTTGGGGAAAGAAGGGATTTCAATTCAAGCTCTAATATCTTCAGATATAGTTGTCCAGAATATAAGCGATGCCTTTAAGATACTTTTAGATGAGAAAGCTTTAATTGCTACTTTAAGAAAGTGAGAGTTCGTTTTTATGGATTACTCAATTGATGAAATTCCCAAAATCACAAAATTTCAATTAAGAAAATTGCTGGTAAAAGGGACACACCTCAATAAATGGCAAGGATATGGGATTGAAGGTCTTAGAACGGTTTTTAAAGAGCAAGGGTTTATTCAAATAGATCCTTTGAATCCAGCAGGAAGATACCATGATTTTTTTCTTTTTGCTAGGATTCCTGATTATAAACAAGGATACCTTGAACGAATATTATATCCTGAAGGACTAGTTTTTGAAGATTTCTTACAAATGATGTGTTTTATTCACCGTGAACATTTTCCTCTTTTTTATTACAGGCGACAAGAGAAATTTTTACATACATATTATCAAAAGCAGATGGATTACATCCACAAGAATCATCCTACATATTTTGATGACGCACTGAAATTATTGGAACATAAAGGAGCTCAAAATAGTTCAATATTAAAAAATCTTGGAGAAACAGCTCTAGGTAAATCTCGCTGGAAAGATGGCATTTTTAAGACGAATATATTCGAACTTCTCTATCATTATGGAAAAACTGCAATTGTTGCACGGGAAAAAAATTTTACCAAAGTATATGATTTAGTGGAAAGAAAATACAATGCTGAAGAACTTAAAACTCGCCAATTTTCAGAAGATCGAATACTGAGAGAAAAACTGTTCCTTCTTCAAAAAAGTTATCCAGTTCTGGATTCAAGATTATCTATAACCAAATCAGGCAAACTTAGATTATCTAGCGCTCGGGATGCCCGAATTCGAACAATAAAACAATTAACAGAAATAATAAATCCGACTACAGCTTCAAGAAATCCTACTTTAGTTCATTTGGAAGAAAACAATCGGGTTTACGTAGTTCCAAATAATTGGCGCGAAATAATTAAAAATATAGAATTTGACAGTGAAATAAGGGCAATAGGACCCTTAGATCCAATGATTCGAGACCGAGAATGCACTGAAATAGTTTTTGACTTTATATATCGATGGGAAATCTATACACCTGAAAATCAACGCAAATGGGGTTATTACTTACTGCCCTTGTTATATAAAGACAAATTAATTGGAAGAATTGAACCCAGCTTGAAAGTTAAGGATAATATCTTACGATTTTTGAACTTCTATACCGAGAAAAATACGAAATGGACAACACCAATGGAAAAAGGATTGGAGAGATTATTGTTACGTTGGAAAGATATGGTAAACGCTGATGATCTCGATTTAAGTGGAATAACTCCTCTAAATTAATTTTTTTGCGTAAAATCCCATACATATTGAGCAACAATAGCAGTTTTTTTATTGTTTACCCAAGTGAAAATCACTAGTCCGATGTTTTTCCCTTTGGAATTTAGTTGTTTTTGTATATTATGCAAATCTAATGTTATTCCTCGCGCCTTACAGTCAACTTTGTGAATTTCTTGTTGTTGTAGGATTTTTTTAATTCGAGGAATATCAATAGGACACGAATCAATAACTTGATAGCATTTCAACCAAGGAGTTCCAATATACTTATTACTTGAAAGATACGCGATTTGAGGGTGTAATGTGCTTAGTTCGAATTTTTGTGCAATCTCATTTACCAAATGAGCTTTAATAATGGCTGGATCAGGTTCATACAAGTATTTCCAAAGATTTCCAACAAGGTCCACTAAATTTTCAGAATATTTACTCAAATCTTTAAATAACGTCAATTTTTCAGGCAATTTTGTAGCAATTATGAGGGATTTGCTTGGATTTTCCATTAAATTTCCACACCAAAGCATAATTTCCTTAACTTCTCCTTTATGAGAGACGACTTCTATGTCGCAATCGTAAGGTATAAAAGAAATTTCCACACCAGGAGCAATTTTGATGCAGATATTAGGATTGAACGGTAAAATTTTTTCAATTAGTGATAAAGGAGGAATATATTCTTCTATTTTTACTGTTCGTTCCTCGTTATTCCTGCGAGATGGATCAAAGAAAACAAAATTAGCTTCTTTTATTTTCTCTAGAAATTCCTGTTGAGTGAGAAGATCATTAATATCACCTAAAATACAACGAACCCTATCTTGTACATTATATACTTTAATGTTATGTTCC
>JAEOUK010000423.1 GCA_016839385.1 Promethearchaeota archaeon | reverse complement strand
TTTTCTTGATCAATTCTTTCTTGTTCAAGTCTTTGCACGTATTCTTTTTCATATTCTTCTAGTTGTTCTGTTCTAGATTTTGATTGTCCACTTGATGTACTAGGAGGAGGCGATTGTGTTTGTTGCTGGGTTTGTGTTGATTCAAATCCTTTTGGAAGGGTTCCTTTTGGTTTTGGAGCTTCTGCTGGTTTTGGAGCTGGTTTTGGAGCTGGTTTTGGAGCTGGTTTTGGAGCTGGAGCGACAACAACAGATTCTTTTTCACGAGCGTGTTTTTCTTCGCATGGTTCTGCTTCGCATGCCTTCTTTCGACCAATACTATATCCTAATCCAACTAGAAAGCCATATAATGATAAAATTCCCCATCCTGCAAAGAATACAAGTTCAGAAGCCCCTGTAAATCTTAGAGGAACACCAACAATTGGGTATGTTGCGACTTCAATACCTACTAATTGAGCAAAATTTTCTGTAGATACGAAAATACCTGCAAAATATAATAATGGACTGAGTGTGCTGGATAACCAACATCGTGATAAGAACGGAAAAATAAGTGCAACAACACCTGTAGTGATCAGAAAACCAAGTTCTAAGAGACCAAGTGGTTCATTTATTTCTAATAAACCGCGAATCATCACAAACCCAAATCCCGCTAATGTAGCGACGATTGGAGGAATTATTTTCCATAAAATGTGTGGTTTTTTTGACATTTTTTTTTATACCTCATTGATACTTTTGACGTAACATTACACTTTTAGTAATTTTAAATAATGTATGAATTATTTAATCGATCAGAACTTAGCTGTTAGACTATAAATATGTTCCTTTATGATAGCAGAGACTAAGGATAAAAGATAATCGGTCGATTAATTATTCAAATGGTTTGTTAAGATAAAAACCACATGAGAGATTAACTATAACATCCGACATTTTATATTTTCTACAATTTCGTGAGAATAAAGGTATTATATGGGCTAAACGTGGGAACTGCTTAGCAATTTAATGAATTTTGGTGTATTAACCAGTTAAGAACATTGGAATATTGGAATGTCAATTTTTAGAATCAGTTGATTTATTTTTGTGATTAATACTCAAGACTCCAAAATTTTTTCAAGAATTTGTACCTCATAAATTTAAATATCTAATTATTCAAGCTATTCCCATAGAATTTAAGTGAAAAATATGACTCAATCAGCAATTCCATTATCGACAGCTAAAAATTTGTTTGATTTTGGTAATTATCTTAAACGAAAAATCATCCTCGAGATGATTATGCTCATATTATCGATCTTCCTCGTGGTTATAGTCTGGATTTTTGTCCCTGACATCCTTGATGTAATTATTATTACATACCCCTCAGACATAACTCCGTTATTCCTCGGTATAGTGATACCCTTAATAATCCTATCTGTAATTTTAACCGGTTTAGGAATAGCATCATTAATATATACTATTTTAATGCTAATTTCCATATCAAGAGCAAAGGATACTCATCCCCATCCAGAATTAAATAGAACATCTTTGATGTTGATTTTGGGGCTGGTTTTGAAAATGATTGGATTTTCGGTTGTCGGTTTGATAATTGAACTAATCGGGTGGGATGCTTTTCAAAAATTCCTGGTGAATAGTCAACCTGAAGATGCAAAAAACCAAAAAATAGAGCAAAATGTCCGTGTTTATATAATTACCTCAGCAATCTCTATTGGTGTAACCACCATAGTGACTATGATTTTACTTTTTCCATTCTTATCTACATTTTTCGATATTGTCATGAATTCCGAATGGACTGATCCTGAAACGATAATAACTCAAATATTGGATGTTAGCTCAGAAATTCTAAATAAAAGCCTTATATCTTCTGTAATTGGGATCGCACTTGGACTGTTACCTCTTATATTTGCCTTAAAAATTGCGAATTCGATGAAAATTCTTTGTGATTATGCGAAATCTCACAGTGGAATTGCACAACAATCCTATTATACACAATACATCCCAAACGATCAGCCAAAACCTTCAGGTCCTACAATAAAATTCTGTCAATATTGTGGAAATAAGATTCAAGTAGATTCCCAGTTTTGTAAGCATTGCGGCCAGAAATTGAACTACTAATCCTTTTAGATTTGAAATAACTCAAGAAGTTTCATTCAAAACTTAAAATTCAAAATAGCTACATAAAATTCCTTGGGACCACCTATAGTCCCACTTTTTAATGCTTATATACCTACTAATAAGGCTTATTTAGAGATTAATAAATATTTAGAGATTTTGTCGGATAGATTTATATGTTTAACCGACGATATTAGAATTGTAGCGTCTGTAATACTGTATGGATGTGTTTGGAGTGATTTGCTTGTGCTTTGCCTTGCACTGCACTGGTGTATATCGCTGTAGTAATAGCCATGCTCTGTATTGACTACATGTATGAGTTATACCCAGTATTACCCATAGGATGATCAATACTCTGTATTAAAATTGCTATCTACATGTGAAAAAAAATGTAACCATCTCATTCATCTTATTACAGGCGTCTATCCACCTTATTCTTACATATTCTTATCCAATTAAGTGTCTTCAATCTATATTAAGTATTTAACTAGTTATTATTGTAACATTGATACTCTGTATTGACAATTCAAAAATTTTAAACACTCGATGGGTTTATTATGGAAACGGATCACTATCATAAAGAAGAAGTAATGGATAAATTAGAAGAAAGGAGGAAAATTATTTTGGATATAAATGAAGAACGAATAGAGCAAATTTATACGTTATTATATCGTCAAGATTGGGAAGGGATTTCTCAATTACGAAATGATGTCACTAAAGGACACAGAGTGCTAAATCGACTGGTAAACTCGGAAATTTCTCCTTATCGGGATTATCTAATGAAATTGCGTTCTCAAAAAGATAATTAACGTGAATAATGCTTATTGTCATCTTGAGTAAAACTAATTTATTTTTCTCTATTAGCTATCCATCATTATTGGAATCTCTACTTTTACCATTCTTACAAATAAATTTTTTGTAATCTAATTGTTAATGTAATGCGATACATGAACAGTAATGTTAAATTTTTTGTTGATTATTAGGATTGATTTTGTCAGTTGGACTAGAGAGTAAAATTACAGATAAGACATTTTTTGATTTATTCATTTCATTTGCTTCAAATTTGGTAAGATCTTCGCTGAATTTGTTGAAGATTTTTTTAATTTCATTATAATCTTCCGGAGAATTTAAACCAATTTCGTACATTGAACCAGAAAACCCGATTAATTGCTCTTTATGTTTCCTCCAATTTTCAAAAAAATGAGGATTATTTTCCAAATATTGAGCAGTAAGATTAGCTAGTAAATACGCTTGAAATCCTATAGATCTTTGTGCATTTCCGATTCTTTTTGCTAAATCTTCTTTAGTTATCTTCAATAATAATTCAGCAATAATCTCATCAGTTAATACAACAGGTTCGTTACTTTTAAATAAATCTTTGACATATTGAGTTACCTTGTAGTATTTTCCCCATTGTTGTGCGGTTGCTTCTGAATCAATCTCAATCCAGTTTGCATTTAACATTTCTTTAATATGAGTTAGAATTGCAGATTTCGATTTTTTTAATAATTGATGAATTGTTTGGAGGTTTAATGGTCCAAACCTATCCAATATGAATAAGATATTAGTTTTGAACTCATTTTCAAAAAGCTGAGTAATTTGTTCGATAAAAGACATTTCAACTATCTCCGAGATATTATAAATTTTGGTAATCATTTGCTTTAAATATGATGATTATATAATTAATTCTGTAAAAGAACAAATTATCATTAATGTAAATCA
>JAEOUK010000422.1 GCA_016839385.1 Promethearchaeota archaeon | reverse complement strand
AGCTAAAGTTATCTAATGAAGAATACAATCCAATAGAAACTCCATACATACAAGTTTTATTGCTCCTAATTATTCAGCATTGTATAGATGAAGAATTTCTTGAATCCATCGATGAATTGAAGATACTACTAGTCAAACATTATGTTTGGCCTGATGGATGGACTTGGGATGAAACTGAAAACATTAGACAGGAAATGGAATTTATTATGAATATCTATAAAAAAAAGGAAGATATTCACTTCATTATAGCTCGCTGGATAGAAATATTTTGGAATGCGGGGTACGAAATTTTGGGTTTATTACTTCAAACTCTGAGATCTACACAAAAATTTTTTTCTTATGAAGATATTTCTAAAGCAATTCACCTTGCTGAATTAAAAATGAATTTGATTGATTCACCGCTTAAGGGCAATTGGGACTACTTACTATCCTTAGAAGAAAGAAAAAAATGACTTCAGAATCTAAATCATGTGTTTTGGAATCAATGGCATACACAATTGAGGTCAAGAAAAGTGTTTTAAATTGGAAGTGATATAATGCAAGTATGTCTTCAAGGGTAGAAAAAAAGAATCTATTGGGTATTAAGAATAAGATTACCTTAGCGTTCATATTGTTTTTAGTCCTGCCAATCCTTATTATTTTAATAAGTTCTTGGAGTACTTTAAATGGATTAGGTAATCAAGTTTCTGTAATAAGTGGAACTGCTTTAGAGAATGAGGAATATCGCTCTATTGATGAGACAACACTTACGAAAACTAGTTTTATCGACGAATTTTTTTCAAAAAAAGCAAATGACATTAATACACTCAAGAATTTTGCTGAGGATCTATTTAAGGGGGTAATAGATGCAAATTATATCGACTCGTATTACCATAATGACACACCAATTGGATTAGATTATGTTTATAGTAATATCTATGATCGTATAGTGTCGTTTGACGCGTCTATGTACTTTTTACCCAATGATGTATCATTAACAAGTGAATCTGTTCATAATAGAGATATTTCAGCTCACTTGGATGTCATGTTTCGTCAATTAGAAGAAAATGACCCTGATTATGCCTGGAGATATATGGGATTTGAAGAACAAGGAATGTTTCGGTGTTTCCCATTTAATGAATGGACGAATCCTTCATATGATCCTCGAGCAAGACCTTGGTATTTAGCTACAGTTGCAGCAAATGAAACAATATTTACAGAACCATATATTGATGCACAAGGATTAGGGTTAATGATTACTGTTGCAAGTCCAGTTCATTATATAAATGGAACTCGAATTGGTGTGATAGCGGCTGATATTACTATTGGTACTCTCAATACAGCGGTTTTAGACACTGAAATACTTGAAACAGGATATGCATTCTTAATTGATATAGATGGAAATACAGTGAGTCATCCGAATTTAATAGGTGATGATATCAACACCCCAATTAATGATGCAACGCTTGAAGGAAGTGGATTTTCATACTTATTATCAACAATTCAGTCGAACAACCAAGGAAGTGGGACTTTTAGTAAAGGTGGGGAAACCTGGTATGCAAATTTCCAAACAGTAGATACGACAGGATATAAATTTGTGGTTGTTGTTCCTGAGAATGAAATTATTGGACCTGCACTTTCAATCCAAGATCGGATTCAGCAGATGGTAACTCGTCAGGTTCTGATCTTAATTTTGATTTTAGGAATTGCGGTAGTGATAATTGGTATTACGAGTAATTTAGTTTCTAAGCAAATTGTGAATCCTATAACCAGTTTGACGAAAATGATGAATTTCATTTCCAAGGGATCATTCTCTCGAGAAATCCCAGTTGAAGCTCGATCATCGCAAGATGAAATTAGCATGTTAACTGCTTCTTTTCAGAATTTAGTTACAATGCTTCGTCTTGGAAATACGGATTATTACCGAGGAGACCTTGAATTAGCCGCTAAGAATTACTCTAAGGCAATGGAAATATTTAGAATTGCTGAAAATAAAAAAGGTGTTGGGATATGTGCAAATAATTTGGGAAATATCCATCGAATTAGAGGAGATTATTCAAGTGCAGAAGAAGCATATCAATTAGCAATTAAAATAGCGTTGGAAACACAAGCAGATGAATATCTACCAAAAAGATATAACAATATCGCTCAATTATATGCAGATAGTGAAAATTTCCAATTAGCAACCGAATATTTCAAACGAGCGATAAATGCTGCAGAAAAATCAAAAGACGATTCCGCTCTTGCTTTAATTTATCGCAATTTTGGGTTATTAAAACACATTATTGGAGATACTGAGAACGGATTAGAGATGATTAAAAATGCTATGGAGATTGATACAAAAAGCAAGAATGCGTTGGGAACTGCGTATAGCGAGTTTTATCTTGGAAAAATCTTTTTTGCTCAGGAGGATTCTCGCGCAGAAGAATATCTTAAATCTGCGTTAGAAAAAGCAGTAAAAGTAGACGATAAACGCCTTCTATTAAATATTTATAGCCAATTGGAACAGTTATACGACAACCAAAGAAACCGGGCCCTTACTCATGAAATGCGTGCTCAATGGAACAAATTAAGAATGTCTTTAGTTCAAAAGAAGCTTGTAATATTTGTAATTGATGTTTCTGGATCCATGGAGGGTACGAGAATTAAAGCTGCCCGTAAGGGTGCTTTAGAAATTTATGAAAATCAAATAAATCCTCAAGATGAAGTCGCAATAATCGTATTTGATTCAAGGATAGAAATTTTAATGCCACCCACACGGAAAGGAGGAAACGAGGAATATATCTATAAAATAATATCTGGTATTCACAACACGCCATATCAAACTGCGTTTTATGATGCTCTTGGACATGCACTTAAGTTTGTGAATGATCGAATGACAGATGAACATAAATGGATAATCGCATTTACCGATGGACTTGATAATGATTCCCAAAATTACAATATTGATGATAGAAAGTATCAAGGGGCCCTTAAATTTCTAAATAGTGATAAAAGGATGGGCTTGAATGAATATATCAACCAGAATTTAATAGCTATGAAGTTAATTCTAATTGGAATTGGTGATGAATTATTGCCTAATGAAAGAAAATTCAAAGCTTTATGTGAAACAAATGAACAAGGAAGATATATTCCTTTATACGACACAGGCTCTGCACGAGAAGCAATTAAAAAAGCCTTCTTAAAGGTATCTGAATTAATGGCACAAATAAATGTGGAGGAATTTATTGAGGAGTAATCCTCACAATTAAAGGTGATTATGATGATTAAATCAAAGAAAAAACTGCAATTCGGAATTAGAGGTAAAATATTAATGATTTTTTCTGCATTCTCGCTAATCTGCTTAGCAGTAATCGCTGGAATTGTTGGAGGATATATGAGGGCAGTTGATAATACCATCACCAATGAAAGTGAATCTGCATTAACAGATCAGATAAAGATTAATTTAATTAAAAGTGCGAGTGAAAATGCACTAGCAATCGGCGAGAAGATAAATAATGTAATTGCTGATGTGGAAGCGTTAGCGTTCTTTGCTGAAAATTTATTTGAAAATCCCGGTATCTATGGTCCCTATCCATCATATAATGATACAGATTATTTCGCACCCGGATTAGATGTTTTCATGAGTGCAGAATATGGTAATAATTTCATATCTTTTGAATATTCAATGTATCATTTAGCACCTGAAGCATACAATGTCTCAGAAGGCTATGCTAGTGCCAACTCAACAGTTCAGAATTTGGTTAATGTTTCTGCTAATTTGGATCACATGTTGAAGTATACAAAGGAAGCTAATCCTGATTTAGCTTGGATCTATATGGGTTTTGAAAAAGGGGGTATATTTCGATGCTACCCATGGGCTCATTTTGACACAAATTATGATCCTCGCATACGTCCATGGTACGATTTTACGGGAGTTCCAATAGGTGACATAAAAATCACAGATCCATATATTGATGCAAATGGACTCGGATTAATGATTACCTTAGCAAAAGAGGTTTATAATGGAGCTGAACTTGTTGGGGTTATTGCTGTCGATCTTACGATAACTCAAATTGAAGAAACGATTTTAAACATCCAATTTTTAGAAACTGGTTATGCATTTCTTATCAACGAAGAAGGATTGACTATTGCCCATCAAGACCAAGATCTTGAAGACCTAGAGTTAGGAGAAGATTTATCAACCAATATCCAAGATTTAGAATCCTTTGATTCATCTGTGTATACTGCATTAATTACAAATGAGAATGGTTTTGAAGCTTTTGAAAAAACTGATGGTGATGAAACCATTATGATGTACATGGCTTATAGTAAAATTGAGAACACAGATTATATTGTAGCTACGGTAGTACCTGAAGAGGAGGCTGTCGCTTCTGTTTCTGAATTATCAAATAATATAGCTAAAGCTACTCGTAAAGTAAATGCAACGTTAATTGTCATCATTATTATTGCAGGGATTGTATCTGCCGGAATTGGTACTATTATTGCAGGGCAAATAACAAAACCTGTGGGAATATTGACTCGATCAATCCAAAAATTAACAAAACAAGATGCAATTCGGACAATCATGGAATCTAAAGAAGACATCCATATTGATGTCAGTCTTGAAAATAAAACTGACGAAATTGGAGACCTTACAAGAGCTTTCAAAGGAATGCTTAATGCAATTAAGAAGGACTATGATGAATCTAATGAATAATAAAATATTTTTGACTTGTTTTTCCTTCAATTCTTTTTTAAAACACTGATATTAACTGAATTGTTAGGAAAAACTAAGAGAATTAAGTAAAAGTACATAATTACATAGTAAAAAAAGTAAAAAAATCATATGTCATTGAAAAAATTCAAAAAACGATTACAATTTAAAAAACAATTTGAAATCTATCATCCTAGCGGGATTTATGCAGGATCTATTGGTTATCTTACTCAATCTTCATCTCCTGAGATTTTTCTACTTACATTTGGAGAGAAATTACTAATTTATAGCAGTTCAGGAAAATTGAAGCAAGAAATTCCATTCACAAATAAAGTATGCAAATTGTTTATCACAGAAAACCTAATTGCAAGAAAAAAAGTGTTTGTTTCACTTGCATATTCGGGTGAGATCCGAGTTTTTTCTGAGAATGGTGAAATTTTTTGGAAAATTAAGGATGAACGATTAATTGATGGAGTATTAGGAAATTTAGATTATGATCCCAAAATGGAAATTGTTTCATTGCAGGAAAATAATCAGATTTCAGTTTATAATGATGCTGGGAAAAGTGTAGCGAAGTACACTCATCATTCAAAGATACAATTTATCACTATCGCAAAATTAAACTCATCAGAGAAAAATGTCATTCTCTTTGTAGACTCAAATGATAAATTATATGTCCTTGATATTGAAACTCAGATTTCTGAAATACCACTAGGAACAAAATCAATT
>JAEOUK010000421.1 GCA_016839385.1 Promethearchaeota archaeon | reverse complement strand
CGATCATCTTTTTCTAATTTTACCATCTTATTGCACTCATTTTCATTAGAAATCGCTTGTTTTATTTGTGATAATTCTTTTTTTAGTTCGCATGCATCTGTTGTGCAACCTTCTTCGCCAATTCCTTGAGTAGTGATATTTTTCAAATTCAAGGGTTTGATGTTTGCCTTCATTTCTTCATATTGTTCTTTGGTGATAGCTTCGTAGGGAGCCTGTTCATAGCCATGATCTGAGATTGGGAGCATAGATACACTTTTCAACCTTGATTCGTAGCACTCAAGAGCATATTTTATGTCTTTAACCTCGTTTTTCTTGAAAGTCACAGTAACAGATACCTGATTGTCACTCCAATATCTTTGATAGGCGGCAGCGTTTTCAAATTGCTCCCACATGGAAACATCGTTTTTTGAACGTTCAAAATATATCTCTTCAATTGGAAATTCCACTACTACAGTATTGGGAGAATATACATCTGCCTCGATATGATATCCTGCTTCTTCTAATACTGGAATAAGGTCTTTGTGATTAGTAGCTATTCGCATTCGTCGAATATAATACTTGGAATGCGGATAATGGATTCCAGGAGATACGCCAGGCAGCAAACTAACGGTTCCACTGGGTTTCACTGATGTTATTTTAATAGATTTTGGAATACATAACCAGTCGGAATAGGTTTCATCCAATTCTTTCAAGAAATTGTATCCTTTGTCACACCAATCTAACATATTTTTTCTACCATGTCGCACAAATGCATCAATAATACCTGATTGAGAAGTTCCAATGCGTCTATTCTTTCCCATAACAGCATTTGTAAATCCCCAATGTGTGTTTTCAAGAGTTACTGATTTAGCGTAAAGATAAGCATATTTTAGAGTCTCCTCATATTCTTCGTAGGATTCGTGCCGAGATGGGAAAGTTTCAACTAGACAGCATAGTTCAAAACTCTCCAATGTCTGTTCTCCACAAGGATTTACACCTTTTGCTTTTTTATCTTTATAATCAGGTTCTCCATTAATCCGCGAATATTTTTGTGCATTTTCTAACCATAATACTCCGGGTTCTCCGTTAGTTGCAATACCTTCTACAATAGGTTCATAATCCATACCAACTGTTGCAATTACAGAATTGTTACTAGCCCATCGATGATGTGTAAGAAGTGCCTTATCTTGTTTCATATTTATAAAATCATCATCGTCCATATCTCCCAAGGCAATTTCTGCAGATCTTCTCACATTTCCTGCAACAACACATTTTCCAATGAAATTGAAAATATCTACGATATCAGTAGATTTAATTGGTTCTCCGACTCTTTTCATCAACATTTCTTGGATGTCTTCTAACATCTCTTTTAGTGGCTCGGGACCGGATGCAACTCCACCGAATCCTTTTATAGGTGAACCTGCAGGACGAATTTGAGAATAATCAAATGTTGGAATGTCTTTTCCGATGAAAAAACCATCTAATACCTTGCCAAGAGCCTTAACCCATCCTTCACGAGAATCAGGTATTGTATATACACTTTCGGAGAGGGTAGGTTTTTGTATAGTTACCTTTCCAGCTCCCTTTGTGTCAAATCCTACCCCTACACCAAGCATAAGGGCATCCATGGTCCATTGAAATGCCATTGGACCTTTGATATCAATATCATCAGTGGAACAAAATCCACAGTTATTTAACGCCATTGACCCATGTTTATCAATGAAAGGAGTTCCCATAACCCATAATCCTCGTCCTGGAGCACTGAATTTGAAATTCCACATTTTTTGATACATTTTTTCAGCGGATCGTCTAGCTTTAACTTCATCCCAGGGTAAACTCAATTTAATGCAGTGTTCTTTTTGTAGCGAAAAACATCCTTCCACAACTCGCCGAATAGTTTCGAAGAATTCTTCGGTGCGATTTTCTTCTTCAATTGGACGTGCATATGTGCGTTTATATGTAATGTAGCCAAGAGGTCCCCAATTTGGCTGGGTTCCTCGAAATTGGTTAATGAATTCTTCTGATAATACAAATTTGGTCCGTTTTTTCTTCTCCATTCTTACATAAATATCTCGATATTTATCCATTCCTCGAGAGCTTAATTCATCGCTGATGAAATCTTTAACCGCATAAGTTGATATGGACTTATATTGCAAACTTAGTAATCCCACGATCTTTCTTACAACTGCTTCGATGATTTCCGAGGAAATTTCATCATCTAATCCCACATCAATGATGAGACTTTTTCGAATTCGATCAAGGTCAAAAAGCTCTTTTTCTCCATCACTATTTACTATATATTGAGGTAAAATACTATTTAACTCGAATTCATTCATAAGTATCTCATCGTTCTGGTCATTAATCAATTAATTTTACACCTATTGTTATGTTATTCCGACATTAATCATTTTCTATTAGAGTGTTACGATAAAATTACTCTTTATAGGTGGAGAGCAATTTCGTCATGTAAATCTGAATCACGTTGATATCTGAGGCGAAAGTGATATTTCTTTCATATTGTAGGATATGACGGAGATTCAAATGGAGATCCGAAATTTGGAGTTGAATTACAGGTGTTCTATCAGAGATTCTGCCCTTCTGCGAATCCTTTTTCTCAACTTATCGTACGGTCTCAGTGATATGTTAGATTATGGATGAAAATATAAACATTTCCATGAGTATACGTCCGACATTAACCGATTTAATCAAATCGCGCTATATATCGCTCAAATCATGATCCTTCTATAGAACCTATGATGTGTATGTTAATCATGTAATATT
>JAEOUK010000076.1 GCA_016839385.1 Promethearchaeota archaeon | reverse complement strand
CTGAAGGATTATTTGTGGATTTACGATTTCATATATGTAATTTGTCAACTTTTTTAGTAGAGATAGAAAAGGTGTTTCGATATCTAAAAATTACAAACGTTCGAATTGTTCCATCTGTGATAGATATTACAAAAGGAGAATTTATTGGTTATAAACCGAAAAATTATCCCGAATTATTTGATTCGTACATATGGAAAGATGGCAGCTTTAAAAACGTCAAGTTTCTAAGCCAAAACGGTCCTTTGGATTATGGGGAAAGATATAAACAATTAATGTGATTTCCAAGATTTTCAAATTTAAAAACCTTACAATTTTTATAAAAATCATGAAATCTTTATTTTTTATCAACAAAAATTCAGATAATACAAGTAAATATCTATGTTAGGTCATCTATCATCGTTTTTACCAGTTCACAAAAAAGTTAATTACAAATAAGTGAATTTTAGACTTTAATTTTGACATAATTTATATTCTTCACGATTGCCATGAAAAACTGATGGTATTGAAGAATTTCAACAATTTCATTAAAAATCACATTAATGTCAATGATATTCAGAATTGGAGTGTCTCCTCAAGCTTTAATGAAGTGAAAAAACTCCATTATTTTTCATTAAAAATTCTAAAACTAAACGATTATAAGCAATTTGCCTCTTGAATTGAATTGATAAAAATAATTCGATTTTTATTTGAGAGAGACGCTCGTATCCGCGCCCCATTACTTGAGGACTTTCCTCAAGTATTATTCTATTCATTACTCCGATTCAACAATGTAGCATCATTCCTAATAACTGAATGTATATATTGATCGTAAGATTTTTCTGATTTATATGAGTAAAGTTGCGATTATTTTTGCACCACATCCTGATGATTTAGAATTTGGATGTTCGTATTATGTCATGTCACTTCTTGAACAAGGATATCAAATAATTCAAGTATCGATGACGGATGGAGCTTTTGGAACACCAAATTCAGAATTCAAAGGAAAGAGAATTGCAAAAATCCGGGCGAAGGAATTAGATCGGGCAACTCATGTATTTGAGAATTCATTCAATACAAAAATTGAGATCATTCGATTAGGATACACAGATGGATATCTGCCATTTACCTCAGTAACACGAGATAAAATCATTGGAATTATACAAAAATATAATCCTGACAAGGTTTTTGCACCGGATCCTTGGTATTCTCAAGATTATCACCCTGATCATATTAATACGGGAAGATTAGTTTTGCTTGCTTTAAATAAGATAGGACCTACTTTGAGAACTCCTATTCCTTTGATATTATTTTATACCTACGCACCAAATCGATACATAATGGTCAAAGCTAAGTATTTCAAGGTGTTATCAGATGCTTTATCAAAACACCAGAGTCAACTTTCCCCTTTCGGATTAAAATTAGTCTTGAAACTAATCAAGTTTCTCTTCTTAGGGAAAAATTTTCTGAAATTCCAAAAATATGCAAAAGGATATCGGAATCAGGAGTTCAATCACAAAAACGAGCCTATATTTCCACCGAATTTCGAAAATAACTCTCTTATTCATCAGATTAAGTATCATTTGTTCCATTTCCCCGTGCTTAAAGCATATGAAAAATTACATAATATAAGCCCTGAGGAGCTTGGGATTGAAATAAAAAAATAAAATAAATATTTGCTAAATCAATATTTTTTGTGTTTAGCACGTTCTTTATTTTAATCTACATAACATATTTCCCATCCTGGATGATATGAGTGAATTAGATTTAGAAGTTCAATCTCGGCAGAATCTGATAGTAATTGTATTGGGCATGGTTCTGACCACCCTATGCTCGTTGTAAAATGGATATGAGCGCCATCTGCGACATAAAGGAATCATCCGATCTCCTGCCCGATTTCTACCCAATCTCCAACCTTTACTGATAACATATTTATTTGGTTTTGGATATCATCCTCATTTTGAGTCCACATTTCAAAATTATAATGAACTAAGGTTCGATAATTAAACCGAATTTTTACCATAACCCGATATCTGTTGGGATTATCCTCGCCTTTATCTCTTTTTTGAATGAACTCCACCCTTCCAGGCGCTGCGGCAATTACTACTGAATTATTATTAAAAAAATAATCTAGCCCTTGATGTTCGAAGCCCCATGGCGCAGTATCAGTTGTAGAATATCCTTCTGCCCAACGATAAATATCCGATTGGCTGGTGTAAATAACGCCCATATAGTCCAATTTTTTACTCTCGTACTTGCTACCAACAAAAAAGAATGGATGTATTAGGAATGAAAAATCGACAATCGTAAAAACAACGATGAAACCAATGACTGAAAAAAGTATAATCTTTGATTTCCTTTTCATGATAACTACAAATTGTAAAGATGTTTTATTTATCCTTATTCAAGGAAAAGAATGCAAATTTTGACAGATACTGGATAGGGAAAAATAATTGAAAGAAAAGAAGAGAGAAAATGGTGCCAGCGGTCAGATTTGAACTAACGATGCCTGGATCTTCAGTCCAGTGCCTTCCCGGGCTAGGCGACGCTGGCAAAATTTGTCATAAAATAGCCCATTTTCGATTAGAGACCACATTTAAAATTTCATTGATCCGAATCTAACAGTTAATTCGATATATACGATACTATAAAAGTTTGATTGATGAAGACACTTCCAATTCCGTCAAATTCATTCTGTCAACCAAATTGTTCGGAACATACTGGCTAAATGATTAGTATTCATAGTCGAATTATTTTTAAAATATCCCGTAGAATTGGCATTATTTCCAGATGAATATAACGATTAAGATATTTTATGTCCAAAGATAACAAACTTTCAGACGAAATCATCCTTTTCGATGGGACTGTATTGAAATTGCCCAGTCCAATAACTGAAATCGAGCAACTATCAGGCGAATTACTCTCAAAAGCACAACAAGATGGAGTTCCAAATTTTTGGGAATACGAAAAGCGTGAAGAAATCTGGGTGCCCACAGACGATGGAGCAGGTGAGATCCGAGTAATTCATACTAAACCTGACAATCCAATTTCAAAACGACCAATTATGTTATTGCCAGGGTGGGCAGTTCCACCAATAACCTTCCAAGATTATTATAGAGTAATGCATGAAAAATATGAACTATACTATTTGGAAACAAGAGAAAAAAGTTCGAGTAGAATGAAGCGATTTGCTAATTTTCGTATGCCCCAAAAAGCAAAGGATATCGGAACTGCTATTAAATATCTCGGATTGGAAGGAGCTGATTTTATTTTGGCAGGAACTTGCTGGGGTTCTGCTATGATTATACAAGGTTTAATAGATAAAACAGTAACTGCCCCCACAGTAGTAGTTTTAGATCCAATGCATTATTTTGCATTTTCCCGCATAGTTACTTTTTTTGGACCAATTATCCCAGTTCCTTTATTAGCGGCAATGAAGCCTATTCTTAAAAGGAAAAGAGTGGGGGAAATGAAAGAAAAACGACAACTAGAAAGAGTAAATGAAGTACTTGATGATGCTACATACTGGAAATGGAAACGAACGGGATGGCAAGTACGTGATTTCGAAATGTATGGCAATCTTCATAAAATAGACCAAGAAGTGATTGTGGTAAATGCAACCGCAGATTATATTCACCAAACCATTGATTATCCCAATGTTGCACATCAAATATCTAAAGGGCGATTTTTACAACTTGAAGCCACTGAAGATATGCGTGAGTATATATTTGGAGCGATAACTGCAGAATTTGCGAAAGTAACAAAAGACGAATTTCCAGAATCCATGAAAGCGTTTGAAGTTAAAATACCCAGAGAAAATTAGATAATTTTAATTTAGAAGATTTTTTATAGATTTTCGATAAAATGTGGGTGCCATTTCTGCTTTCAATTTCGGATTATCAATTTTTTCTAGATCATTGATCTTATTTACTCCCGTTTCCACGAAAACGGATTCAATTCCCATCCGATTTGCCTGTAATATATCAGTTTCAAATCGATCTCCAATTAATACCATGTCTTTAAGTGTATATCCCTTTTTAGAAACAAATTCATGAATCATTTGTAATCCAAGAATATTAGGTTTACCAAAGATCTCTTTGGGAGGAAATCCTACTGCTGTCTGAACTGCTGCTAACATAACTCCACCTCCCGGACAGAGCTGTCCATGTTCAGGAAAAGTAGAATCACTATTAGTTGCATAAAATACCGCTCCTCTATTAATGAGCTCCATTGCAGTTCGTAATTTAGGGTATGATATTTCACGATCCAAAGATGTAACAACTGCATCACACTTAATTGATGGATCTAAAACGGGTGCATATAGGAGAGATTCATCATAAATAGAATTCAATGTCTGTATTCCTACCTCTTCCATCATATTTACTAAATCCTGAGTTCCGATGAGAAATATTGACTTGATTTCCTGTTTTCGAGCTAATGCTAGGGCTGTAATGTAGCCACTTGAAATAATTTGATCTTCAGTAACAAATATATTCATGGCTCTGAGTTTATCTACGAAACTAGATCGAGTCTTTGTCGCATTATTTGTCAATAAATAAACTAATTTTCCACGTTCTTGTAGTTCAGAAATCACAGTGTCTGCGCCAGGAATTAGTGCATCCCCTGTATACACAGTTCCATCTAAATCAAATATGAATACTTTTTTATCTTTCAATGGATTCAGTTATGCTCCCCATCCTATCGGAATATTAAATATTAGAGATACCCCCCACACTACTAATGAGAGAAATATGGGATTCAATAAATTATCCGCTATTGGAATTGTAAATATGTCTAGTAATACAAATATTACTGCAGTAAAAAGTGCATAAAATGGACCAATTATGATCATCGAACACAGATAGCTGGAAATAAAGCCGATGATAAAACCTTCTATACTTTTTTCCTCATTATTGAAAATGCTGACTTTATGCTTTCCAAACCGTTTCCCTAACACAGCCACAAGTCCATCCGCTATGCAAGCAGTCAGAGTTGCAGAGACTGCAATTTCATAGGAGTACCAACCTAATTTTGCTCCATAGAAACTAGTTAAAGCCCCTAATACAAGTAGCACTTGGGGACCTACTGAAACTACCTCTTTTTCTCTTAATACTGTATGCAATAATCGTCGAAATATCGAGTATTCAGGTTTTGTGAATATTCTCACGAAGTCAAATACCAACATAAATATTAAAACACACCACAAGGTAAAATAGATGAGTTCTCCAGAAGCATTAAGTTCATTAAGTAAATAGGGATATTGCAAAGAATCTCCCCAAAGTAATTCATAGAACGCTTTTCCTCCCGGTGTTTCAATAATAGTTATTATCAAGCTGTTTATGAGGGGAAATATCCAATAATATCCAATTGGAACCAATATTCCTGCGAGATGAAATAGTTTACGGAGAATTTCATGCTTAGATGAAAATTCTTCATTAGATACTCCATTCTTAAAGTGACTGTCAGTTCTCTGCTTCGAGAAGTTGCTTTTCCGAATGAAAACAAATATTATTTGGATTCCTACTAAAATCAAACTAATAATCAGGAAATGGGGACCGAAAGGCCAAGGAAACAGTCCTGTTGTGATTTCATATATTCCGAAGAAAGTAAATAATAGAGCGCTAGCTAGAGTAGAAAATCCACTATGTAAATTCCTTTCTTTAAATCCTCGATAAGAAATTATATATTGTAAGCTACTAGAACTAAGAAGGAATAATGCTACGAATATATTCCATACCAGTTCAACCGAGGAATTCACCATCACGTTCCACTAATCTTGAATTATTACCTCTCTGTAAAAAATATTGAGGTACGCATGGTGATGAATTGTTCAACAAGGTTAAAATAAATATTATATACCAGCATGATTAATTATGATTGGGAATAGCAAACAGATGATCATCTTGAAAGACGAAGAAGAAGCAAAATTAATGAATATCACTATTGCCTTACCAGAGATCTATTGTGATAATTTAAAAAAATTACAAGAGAGGGGAATTATTTCTTCCAGAAGCGATGGGATTCGTCGTGCTATCCAGGAATTTCTCGAGAAAGAAATGGAAAATATCCAATTGCTTGAATTTGAAATCCCTTCAGATGATATAAATGAGGATTTACATTAGCTTTTTTTCCGACATAATAATCGAATAATAATTCCTTTTAAAAACGAACTAAATGATATGGTATTGCACACACCGTAATTTGGGCTAGTGTGAATTTTCATATTAGCTCGAATTACCCTTAATTTTGATTTTCGTAATTAATTTCATGAACACCCACTTCATTTTAGGGGGACTATGTTTTTTGAGGATCATCAATTGATCTGTAGTAGAGATTTTTATGGCAAAATTCCGTGTTGAATCCGATTATTCTCCAAAAGGAGATCAACCAAAAGCAATTGAAGATTTAGTAAGTGCGCTGAATAATGGAGATAAATACATTACTTTACTCGGAGCCACAGGAACAGGAAAAACTTATACAATAGCTAAAGTCATTGAAGAGATTCAGCGCCCTACAATAGTAATGGCACCCAACAAAACCCTAGCAGCCCAATTATATCAAGAATATAAAGAATTTTTTCCGGAAAATGCCGTGGAATATTATATCTCATATTATGATTACTACCAACCAGAGGCTTATGTTCCTGAAAAGGGACTTTATATTGAGAAAGATCTCGATATTAACGAGCAAATCCGATGGTATCGTCTTAAAACCTTAAGTTCTCTTTTAACACGACGCGATGTGATTGTTGTCGCTTCTGTTTCCTGTATTTTTGCTTCAGGGGATCCTAACATCCGAAAAGACTCAGTCATTACTCTCAAAGTAGGGGAGAATAAAAGCATTCGAGATTTATCGAAAGACTTAGTTAGAATTGCTTATGCTCGAAATGATGTTGAAATTCGACCAGGTTTATTTCGAGTGAAAGGAGATACAATGATAATTTATTCAGCAGAGATGAATCTTGGCTATAAATTATTTTATTATGGGGATCAAATTGAGGAAATCCACGAGGTAAATCCGTATACTGGTAAAACTATCCGTCAGGTGAAGGAAATTTTTCTGTTCCCTGCAAGTGAATATGTTACAAATTTTGATGTATTAGAGAGCATTATTAATGATATTCGTGCAGATTTGAAAGAAGAAGTACAGGTATTCAAGGATAAAGAGCAATTCGCAGAAGCGCAAAGGTTGGAGCAACGAACGAATTATGATATGGAAACTATACTAGAATTCGGTTCGTGCAAGGGGATTGAAAATTATTCCAGATATTTTGATGGAAGGGAGATTGGAGAACGCCCGTATTGCCTTCTTGATTATTTTCCAGAAGATTATCTAATTGTAATGGACGAGAGTCATATTGGAGTCCCACAAGTTCATGGAATGATTGGAGGAGATGTTTCAAGAAAGAAGAACTTGGTTGATTATGGTTTCCGCATGAAAGCTGCTTACGATAACCGACCTCTTACATTTGAAGAGTGGGATAATAAAATCAATCAGATAGTCTTTACAAGTGCAACTCCAGGCGATTGGGAGTTAGAGAAAAGTGAAGTAGTGGCAGATCAAGTCATCCGTCCAACAGGATTGGTTGATCCTATTGTGGAATTGCGACCTACTGAAGATCAGATAGAAAATTTGCTCAGTGAGATTAAAAATGTCGTTCAACGTGGAGAACGAGTCCTCGTAACTACTTTAACGAAGCGATTAAGTGAGAATATCGCGGAATACTATAAAGAACGAAGTATCAAAATCAAATATTTACATAGTGATATCGATACTGTGGAAAGATCGGAAATACTTCGAAAACTGCGTAATGGAGAAATTGAAGTTATAGTTGGAATAAATTTACTTCGTGAAGGTTTAGATTTGCCCGAAGTTTCATTAGTCGCAATATTAGATGCAGACAGGGAAGGATTCTTGAGAAATACACGTTCACTCATTCAGACTATCGGAAGAGCTTCACGGAATGTTAATGGTAAAGCGATACTATATACCGATAAAAAAACACGATCTATTGAAGAAGCATTAAAAGAAACCGACCGAAGACGTTCAAAACAGATTTCTTATAACGAGGAACATAATATTACTCCTCAAACAATAGAGAAAGAAGTGCGGG
>JAEOUK010000420.1 GCA_016839385.1 Promethearchaeota archaeon | reverse complement strand
AGAAGTAGATTTAAGTTCATTTGGAATCTTAATTTATCCCGGGATCATCTAATTGAATAACTTTTCATTAGGAAATACTTGAATACCACTTGGAATTCCAGTTTCACTTTGTTCTTGTGAATTAATTTTATACAAATGTACCATTTCGGAATGATTAGTAAGACGAGCTTTTCGAATTTCAATTCCTCGAAATCTTCGAGCACCTTCGCGGAAATAATACAAGACTACAGCATTATCGCATAGAAATTCTTCCCCAAATCGTGAAATATTATTTGAATTTTCAATTAATTCTGTAGTAATAATTGCAGTGATTTGTTTCTCACGTATAAGTTCGACTAATTCGCGAATTTTTTCCCGCATCGATACATCCGCTTCATATTTGAATGTCAAAGCAGAAATAGGGTCAATTACAAGCCGTTTATATTTTGAATCTACCGATTTTATTATTTTTGTTATTTCAGCTATCTCCAAAGCAGGAATATCTGAAAAAATCAGGCTGTTATCCTTTGAGTAATGCTCTAAATCCATATGGAATCTTTGTGCAGCGAGTAAAATGCGATCACTATTTTCACTTAATCCTATATAGATCCCGGGTTCATTGTAATTTTTAACTCCATTGTATAAGTATTGTAAGCATAGAGTAGTTTTACCAGTTCCCGAATTTCCTGACACCAGAGTAATAGAATCTTTAGGTAATCCACCTTCTATTAGCTCATCTAATCCATATATCCCAGTTTTAACGCGGTCAAGTTGCATAATTATCTTCTAGGTACAATTATCGGAATCTTTGATAAATCTTTCAAAAAACCTTTTAATCTGAAAAAGGTTAGTCATGCATGTTGCAGCCATAGCTACTGTAATTTCCTTGAGGCACAAAAATGAAAAGAAAGCTTTCTTATTTTTTTAAACCGAAGAGCATCGCAGTAATAGGTGCAAGCGAATCACAAGGTAAAGTTGGGAATTCCGTATTCAATAACGTAATCACTACGTTTAAGGGTGAAATATATCCCATCAATCCAAAACAAGACGAAATTCTTGGTTATAAGGCATATAAATCGGTTCTTGACATAGACAATTCAATAGATATCGCAATTATTTGCATTCCAGCTAAATTTGTTTTAAATGCAGTAAATGAATGTGTGGAAAAGAAAGTACAGGGCATTATAATTATTAGTGCGGGTTTCAAGGAAGTAGGTGGACAAGGAGCAATCTATGAACAAGAAATTCGACGAATTACAGAAGAAAATGATGTACGTATTATCGGTCCAAATTGTCTAGGTATCGTATCTCCATTCTATAATGGAACATTTTCTGCAAAAAACCCTAAAAAAGGGCATATTGCTGTAATCTCTCAGTCGGGAGCGATGTTAACAGCAATTTTAGATTGGGCTGAGACCCAAGATATGGGTTTTTCGAACTTTGTTTCTATGGGAAATAAAGTTGATGTAGATGAAACTGATCTTATTGAAGAATTAGCAAATGATCCCGACACAAACATCATTTTATTATATTTAGAAAGTGTTAACGACGGAGAAAAATTCCTTAAAGTCGTTCCCAACGCAACACGAAAGAAACCTGTTATAATACTCAAATCTGGAATATCTGAAGCCGGTTCTCGGGCAGCATCAAGCCATACAGGTGCATTAGCGGGAAATGATGTATCGTTTTCAATTGCTTTTGAAAAATGTGGTGTAATTCGTGCATCTACAATGACTGATCTTTTTGATATGGCTCGCATTTTTGATAGAGCAGGGCTGCCAAAAGGAGATCATTTTGCTATTGTTACAAATGCAGGAGGGCCCGGTATAGTAGCTACTGACGCATTTGATACCCATAATTTAGGATTATCACATTTCTCTAATAGAACCATTGAGTTATTACGTGTTAGATTACCAGCTGAAGCTGCTATATATAACCCTATTGACATTATCGGTGACGCTTCCCCTGAACGTTATCGAATTGCTTTGGAAACTGTGTTTCAAGAAGATAACCTCTCATGCGCAGGAGCTTTAGTTTTAGTTACCCCGCAAGCTCAAACTAAACCCGGAGAAGTTGCACAAGTTTTATTGGATATTCAAGAGCAATTCCCCCAAAAACTAATCGTAGGTGCTTTCATGGGAGGGTCTTCAATGCATGAACCTGTTCAATTACTTCAAAACTCAACGATTCCATGTTATGAATTCCCAGAACAAGCAATAAAAGCTATTAAATTCATGTGTATCTACGTTGCTAACCAAAAAAAGCCAAACATCAACACTAAAAAGATTGCCAAATTTCGAATATCAACAGAAAGAATATCAGAGATTTTTGATGAAGCACAGAAGGACGGAAGAAATGTATTATTAGCTTCAGAAACAAGTGAGATATTTAGAATATATGGGATAAAAAACCCTAAAACATATTTAGCTAAGAGTGCTAGCGAAGCAGAACAGCTCTCCAGTAAAATTGGTTTTCCAATAGTAATGAAAATTGTATCTCCTGATATAATTCATAAAACAGATTGTGGAGGAGTTATCTTAAATATCAAAAATGAACAACAAGCAAAAGATGCATTCTTACGTATTATCAATAATGTGCAAAAATATGGTCCATTAAATGCAAAAATTTACGGAGTAGAATTACAGGAAATGGTGGAAACGTCCAATTATAATAAATCCACCCAAATGATCATTGGAATGACAAAAGATCCTCAATGGGGGGCCTTATTAATGGTTGGAAGTGGAGGAATCTATGCAAATTTTTTGAAAGACGTATCTTTTGATCTATCATATAAATATGATAAGGAGGATGCTCAAAAACAATTAAGTAAAACAAAAATCTTCTCAATACTGAAAGGAGTTAGAGGAGAACCTAAATCAGATATTGATGCTATATTAAATGTTCTTGTTATAATTTCCCAATTAGTTTATGATTTTCCACAAATAGTGGAATTGGATATAAATCCATTACTCGTATTTGAAGAAAGTCCTGACCACGATGCTTATAGTGCCGTGGACATAAAAATTACCATAGAAAAGAAAAAATAAGCAATAATACTATAGATACAAAAACTGGAATGAAAATGTCAAAATCAATCTATATAATGTCAACAGCTCCGAGCTCTGGCAAAACTGCTGTGAGCATTGGATTATTCCTTACATTCAAGGAAGATGGTATGAATCCGGGCTACTACAAACCAATTGGTGACCCCTTTTCAGATGTTAAAGTTACAAAAGCAGATAAGGATGTCAATGTAATCCATCGAATGTTGGATCGAAAATATTCACGGGAGGAAATCTGCCCAATCTTCATTTCACCTACCGCTTTCTTAGATGAAATTCCCATGGATAAAATAAATGGCGTGAAAGAATTAATTAAAGATAATTTTGAGGAAATGGCAAGTAAAACTGATATAGTCATTATTGAGGGAAATCATGATTATTCACAATTTCATTCCTTAGAATTAAATGATCCACAAATTGCGAAATTATTAGATTCACAAGTAGTATTAGTTTCCATGTGCAAAAATGATGGAGATTTAGATAAAATTCTTATAGCAATTGAAGAGATTAATCGGTACGAGCTAAATCTTAAAGGTGTGATCCTTACAAACATGTCAGATTTACAGATGACTAAGGTTAAAGAGAGATACGAAATTATTTTCCAAGAAAGGAATATTTCTTTATTGGGAATAGTTCCAGAATCTAAATTACTTTCTTCACCCACTGTGGGCGAGGTTTTAGAAGCAAGTGGAGGTAAACTCTTAACTGAAGACATAAAAGTTGTAAAAGACAATCGAGTTGAGAGATTTATCATTGGTGCGATGCATTTGAGCGACGCAGTACGTTATATGAGGAAATCTCAGAATTTAGGAGTAATTACAGGTGGAGACCGTTCAGACATTATTCTGACTGCTATTGAATTAGGAGTTTCATTAATCGTATTAACTGGTAATTTGCATCCCGAACTCGTTGCCTTAGCAAAGGCTCAAGAAGCGGGAATTCCGATTATTTTGGTTAGTACTGATACTTATACTACCGCTATGAACATACAAAACGTGCGAATACAAATCCAACAAGGAGAAACAGAACTTTGTAAGGAACAAGCTCAAAAATATATTGAGTGGAAAAAATTGTATGCATAAACTTACCTCTCTTTTTTTTACCCGTAGGATATATTGTTATTAAGGTGAATTTTTTCTATTTATATTGCACAAAAAAAAAATAGTAATCGTTCTATAAGTGGTATATAAGACAATCTGAGTGAACAAGTTGAACGAACATAAAGATGATCAGAAAGAAATTCGAGAAGATGATGCAATAAAAGAGGCTTTATCAGGATTAGGTTGGATAGAAGAAAAAGACTCTGAAGGTTCGATTGAAGAAATAACTGAGCAAGCTCAAATAATCGAAAGGCTTAACAAGAAGATTCTTGAATTGCAAAAAAAGAACCAAGAACTAGATGCACTATTAAAAGTAGATGGTCAATCGAGAGATATAGAAAAAACCAAAGAAGAAGCATCTACTAAAATATCTCATTTACAAGCAAGAGTAGATGCCCTAAAGGCTGAAAAAGATGAGTTTATGTTCAAATTAGGCGAATCTATGAATCAAAAAGAAGAAATTATTCGAACTTATGAAATGCAAATAGAACAACTCAAAGCGCAGAATCAAGCATTATTAAACCGTACAGCACTTAATCAATCGTTTGATGACGAAATTGCAATAATTACTGCAGAAAAACAAGAACTAGTTAGAGAAAATACACATTTACGAGAAGAAAACACGTTAAGAAATTCAAAGATTAAAGAACTTGAAACTTTAAATAATCAATACCATGGGGAACTCGTACAAATTAAATCAGATGCTGAAGTAAAGAGTTCTAGATTCAAAGGATTAGTGGAGGAGCTCGAAGGCTATAAAAATGAATTTGTAAACCTCAAAAATAAGATCGTGGAATTGGAGAGAAACAACCAAAAATTAGCTGAAGAGCTGTCCCAAAAACAATTCCAAATGAGTGAGGAAGCAACCCAAATAGTATCATACAAAGAAATGGTAGCAAATAAGGATGCGGTCATTAGCGATTTGCAGAACCAAGTAGAAGAATATTCTGAACAAATTCAATACATGGAAGCAGATACAGTAAAGCGTTCTGATTTTGAGGAATTACGTGCGATTATTTCAAATAAGGACGATGTAATTACGATTAAAGAAAAAATGATTTTTGATCTCGAGAAGAAAATAGATGAATTACGAAGATATTCTGAAGATAATGATTCTCTGATAAAAGAATTAAAACAACAGTTATTAGAAAAAGGACAAGAAGGTTCAGAGCTTGATAAGCTTCAAAATGAAATTCAAATATTATCCCATACGGTTGCCGATCAAGAACAACAGAAAAAAGTTTTATATGAACAAGTTAGAAAGCTTCGTGAAAAAGAAACCGGAGATGAAGCGATAATCGAAAGATTGGAACATCAAATTGAGGAAATGCGTAGCTCAGTTATTAAAGATAACCTAGAATTAGAAACCTTGAGAAAGGAAAATGCCACGAGAATCCAAGAACTTAATGAATTAAGAACAGAACTGGAGAAGAAAGAGAAATTAGATGGGAAAATTAATCGTCGTCTTCAAGAAATGAAAGAAACACACGAAAAAGAGATTAATGCTTTACATGATGAAATAAATGAACATAAGAAAAGAATCAAAATACTTAGAAGAGATTTATCACGGAAAGGATAAGTACTCTATTTTTCGTTTTCAAAATATTTAGGAACCAATTTTTTCATTTTTTCAAAAACTGTATGAACTCCTTCTACTAAAACACGAGTTTTACCGATAATATCAATATATCCTAGTTCTCGGTTGTATCTTGGAACAATATGTACATGAAGATGCTTAATACTTGCCCCTGCGGACATTCCTTGATTAAAACCTATATTAAAACCAGTCGGATTATACATTTCTGTCAGTAAATTTTGAGATTTTTTGATTAATTTTGTAAGGTGAATAGTTTCCTCATTTGTTAGTTCTCGAAAATCCAATATATGTCTGATTGGGAATATCATTAAATGTCCAGGGTTAAAAGGATAAAGATTCAAGGAAATCGCCATTAGTTCATCCTGATAGATTTTTAGGACCTCAACTTTATCGGACTCTTGAATAATTTCGCATAAGATGCATTCTATATCCGAAAATTTGAGTTCCTGAACATATTTTAGTTTTCCAATAGCATGCAAATTGTCTGGAAATAAATTATCATCCTTATCCATTGTGACTATGAAAATATATTTAGTAGTAACTATTAAGCTTGTGGAGATAGTTTATCAATTAGTTGGGTAAATAATTGACTTCTTGAGGTTGTCCTTTGATAGTGTGAGGTACTAAATATTCCAAAAGACGATGAATATCATCGGATTCTATGCGTATCCAGACTGGTCCCATTGGACTTTCTTCGGGAGAGTGGCAGAAATGGAATTTTTTCATAAATAAAGCTTGTTTATTTAGCATAAACGAGACGCTATTCTCTCTCTGCTTCTTCATTAAGTATTTCCTTGCAGATTCTACAATCCTCTGACTACGTAATCCTTCATACATTGACTGCAGATTTGGTCTTCCATGCATAGTTACAGAATATATATAATAATTTGGAGAAACCTCCTCAATATTCAGGTCATTTTCATTGAATTCCGCAAAATTTTTGAGAACAGTTAATATTTTCTCGTGTTCTTCGGTTGGATTTAATTCTGTTTTTATTTGCACTTTTATCAAATTAATCCCCTTACAAGGTTCTGAACCTTTTTTTGTAATGTGGGAATGTCAACGGTATTTTGTATAATGTAATCAGCATTTTCGATTACAATACCTAAACCAAAATTTAATTCCCGTCTATCTCTTTTTCGAATTTGCTCTATGTTTGCAATATCATCTGATCTGCCTCTTGCCATAATCCGATTAAAACGCATTTCATTTGGACAAACAATTGCGATAACATAAAGAGAATAATGCTCTCTAAACTTCTCAACTTCTTTT
>JAEOUK010000419.1 GCA_016839385.1 Promethearchaeota archaeon | reverse complement strand
GATTTGAATGCAAATTTGTGTTCGAAAATAAATCAGAATTCGATGTGAAACTACTTGAAGCGGATGTTCATGATGTAAATGCACCAAGTAAGAATTTTGTGAAAGTTGATCGAGACACAAAATTAGGTAAAGGAGAGACATGGGCTTCTGAAATTTGGGAGTATGATGTAGAAGAAGGAGTGGATCCTCAATTTATCAAACGAGTTGACTTCACTACACTCGCAGAAGTAATAGCAGAAACCTTAACAAGCGTAGACATTGAAGATTTTGAATTAGCTGTTGCAGCTCTAGAAGCCGATCTGAAGTATGATGCGGAAGAATTAGCTTCTTACCGTGAAACTGTATTCCACGCTATTGCATGGGTTGAAAACACAGGTGGTGCTGACTTAAATGAAGTATACTATCGGGAAACCATTCAAAACAATTTCAGACCACCACTCTCTGAAGAAGTTGAAGTAAAATACAATGGTGAAATTTTAGATAGTGACATCTATACGGTAACCATAAAACCTGATAATAATTCTAGTGATGGAGAACATGAAGTAATCGTTGAATTGAATGATCTTGCTGATACCACTTATGGTGCATTCCACCCAGGAGATAAATTAGATATCACTTATCCAATTACCGCAGATCGACCCTCAATGGATGTGGAATATGTTCCAGATGCATATGTTAAAGGTAATACTTTACCAGCAGGAAAACCAATTGAGATAGTACTCAGACCAGAAGGATTAGTTATCCCTGTAATCCATGTTCGAAAGAGATTCATCACGGGCAAGGATACACAAGCTATGGATCAATCTGGTAAGTATGTTGTTACTTTATGGGTTCAAAATATGGGTAACATGGATATGGTTGATTATGAACTCCATGATAGTCTCCCTGAAGGAGCAACAATTATCAGTGAAGTAGTTCAAGTTTTGGGTGAATATGATAGCGTACCTGAGGAAGTGGATTTGGAAGATGTTGTGGATGAAGTTGCAGATGCAGAAGAAGAGGATGTAACAGAAGATGTTAGCAAAGTTCGACGACAACGCATCAAAGGTCCAGAGGATCTGGTTTGGACTGCTGAAAGGATTCCACCAAACGAGCGTTTTACGGTGAAATATATAGTCCGAAAGGATAAGAAATAATAAAATGTAAATTAACTGACTGTTTAGTCGGTAAACCTATTCTTTTTTTATCAAACTAATTTTAAAAAAAAAATGAGATTAGATGTGTTTATCTAACCATAAAATACAATCATTAACAATATCTTTGCGACTTATATCATTAAGAGGTTCGTGACGGGCTCCTTCATAGATTTTATAACTTAGATCTTTAATTCCAAGTTTCTTATACCGGTCAATGAGTACCATCAAATTCTTTGTTCGATCTGATACCATATCATCCGAACCACTCACAATGAATAAAGGAGTATCTTTATCAATTTTTTGCTCCGATTTTTTGCTCCAAATCCGCTTCATTGCGAGACCCATTTCCAAAAAATATCCATTCGTTGGTTTAAAACCACAAAGGGGATCATCATCGTATTTTTTAACTTCTTCCTTAATGGTTGAAATCCACGCATTTGGAGATCCTTCATCAAGATAGGGTTTATTCAAAGGTCCTATACCTAATTTATAAATTAAATCTGCTTCAGAATCAGGCCCTTGCTTTTTTACGACTCGTTTTGCTATCATAATCAATGGTCCTAACAAACCTTGTTTGCCTGAGGATCCACTAAGAATGATTCCATGTGCTTCTCCTGGGTATAATTGCATATATTCTTGAACAAGAAAGCTACCCCAGCTATGTGCAAAAATAAATAACGGCAAATTTGGATAGTCTTTCTTCATCTGATCAGTTATTTGTTTGATGTTTTTTACTGTTCCCGACCAGCCATCCTCATGGAGAACTCCTGTTTTACCATCTACTATAGTTTTCCCATGACCTCTATGATCATCTGCATAAACCACATACCCATTTTTATTTAAGTCTTCAGCAAAAAAGCCATATCGTAATGCATGTTCTCCCATTCCGTGTGCAATATATACCATTGCTTTTGGTGAGGTTTCAGGAATCCATTTATGAACGAAAATGTTTACACTGATATGATCTTTAAAAGTATAATTTGAATACGTCATGATTGAGATCTGGACTTAAGACATATAAAAAGATTAAGTCGAACTATTGAAGAAAAACGATGATTTTCAAATATCGATCCGAATACATATACCGATGAATTCCTTTTAGTTTTTTATGGTCAAGCCAGTCGCTCTAATAACGGATTTTGGAACCCATAAAGGAAGTCATTATATTGCTGCTATGAAGTCGGTTATATATAATATCTCACCCAAGAGTTTAATTTTAGACATTAACCATGATTTAACCCCCTATTCTATCGCAGAAGCCACATTTATGGTTTCCTATGCCTTACATACGATGACAGAACCGACAGTAATTGTAGCCGTTATCGATCCGGGAGTGGGCACTGAAAGGGATATTATTGCTATAGTCTTGGATAACGGACATGTAGTAATCGGACCAAACAATGGTATTTTCAGTTTACCTGTTACAGTATATCAGAAGAATATCACTGATATTTACACTGTTGAAAATCCCAAATTGTATTATTATGAACCGGAAAAAACCCACCGATTTATTAGTGATACTTTCCACGGGAGGAATGTAATGAGCGCTGTAGCTGCCAACATAGCAAAAGGGATAAAAAACGGAGAAATTGGACCTCAAATCCGATTGGATGACGTGTTAATTAACCAAGCATTCGCGGCTCCTAATATTCAGCATCAAGGTGGAAATTATCAAAAGATTGTGTGCTCTGCTTTATGGGTTGATACTTTTGGTAATGTAATAACAAATCTTCCAGTCAATGCTCTTAAGAAAATCACCTCAGTTAACTATAAAGAGTATGAATTAAAAATTTACAATAAATTCGAGGATATTGAAGAAAATAAAGTGGGTTTGGTACGAGGTTCTTCTGGATTCTTAGAAATGTGTAAAAAGCAAGATTCCGCAGGTAAATTTTTACAAATTCATCCTGGTCAACAAATTGTGTTGCGACCTTAAATTTCCATTTTTTACTGAATTTTTATTTTCTGTGTAATATTAACAGAACTATATGCTGGATCGAAAAAAGATTTTAGAAATGTTGGAAAAATTTCCAATCCCCGAAAATATGATTCGGAGAGGGATGGTGGGACTACAATCGTTTATAAAACCTATGGAGGTTGTATTAACACAG
Source organism: Promethearchaeota archaeon (assembly GCA_016839385.1). Next base: position 3,063 of record JAEOUK010000419.1, on the reverse strand, counting down.
CGTAAACCTCCAATAGAGGGATGGAGTGACGGACAAATCAGATTTTTTTTGGAAATTTTGGCAAATTTAGATTCAAACCATGATCCAGAAGCATTACAAATAGGAGAACGAGAAGCACGAATCTCAACACCATTATTAAAAGAGTATACTGCAGGATTTCTTCATGGAATTGGCCGTAGTGGGAATTTAAAAGCAGCTCAACCCAAAGCTGTTGGAGGTTCTGTACTAAATTCGCTATCAGATTCCTTTGCCTTATACATTCTTAGAAAAACGGGATTGAAGTCATTGAAAGGTGCAATGGTAATCCCAATGGGTACCGGAATGGCTTTAATGCTTGCAATTCACGGTATTAGGCACGCATTCAAAGAATTGAAATCAAAATCTGAAATTATTTTTCCGCGAATGGATCACAAATCTCCTTTAAAAGCAATAGATTTGACTGGATTGAATAACATTACTGTCGAAACATCCTATGGCAAACAGCTTCTAACAAATTACTCAACATTAAAGAAAAACGAAAGGACAGCTAATTATATTAAATTCATCAAAGACCATGGTAGTGATGCTGTTTTCATTCCAGTGCAAGAGATCGCCCAAAAAATAAATAGTAACACTTTTGGAATATTATCAACTACGTCATTTTTCCCACCACGGGCACCAGATAATATAATCGAAATTGCACAAATAGCAAAAGATCTCAATATTGCTCATGTAATCAATAATGGATATGGGATTCAATCAAAAGTTTTCATGAAAATGATAGAACAAGCAATGAAGATAGGAAGAGTAGACGCAATAATTCAGAGCACGGATAAAAATTTTTTGACTCCAGTCGGTGGGGCTATTATCGCAGGTCCAAACAAGAAAATTATCATAAGTACTTCAGAAATGTATGCAGGTAGAGCAAATGCATCACCGATTCTGCATTTTGTAGTATCTATGCTTTCTATGGGTACAGAAGGTTTTCAGAGAGAATTGAACAACCAAATTCAGATTCGAGAATTATTGGAAGTAGAACTAAAGAAAGTTGCTAAAGAATTGAATGAAAACCTGCTTGATGTGCATAATCCTGTAGCATGTATGCTGACATTAAAAAATCTCAATGAAAAGCAAATTGACTCGTTAGGAGGATTCTTATACAATTTACGAGTCACAGGTCCCCGTGTTGTCAATCCTCTTACAACCAGTTTCGGACCATCTTGTAAAAATTATCCCTATCCATACATTGTGATTAATGCTGCAATAGGAGCGCGAAAAGAAGATATTGTTGGAGCAGTTAGTAAGTTAAAAACAGCTTATCAACAAGTTCAAGACAAGTTCCCTTAAAATTATAAATGGAAAAAACACACAATAGATCATACTGTATTTCGTTAAAAGCAATTCATTAAGGAAAGAGTTGCTCAATATCCTCTAAGAGAAAATTTGGAGAAAGTTGATGTTATCGTGCTATTGGACCGTTTTCAGAAGATAAAGACAGAATGGTTGAACAAATCCATTCAAATTCCATATGAATCGATTTCTAAAAAAGCATTATTCGAGTTATCATATCATGCTGCGAATACCGTTCCTGCCCGAAATATATATGTTCATATGATGCCGGGAGAAGATGAATCAGGAAATGAAGCTATACTTTACCTACCTACAGAAAAAACGTTTACTCATATTATAGGTACAGATACTAACATTACGATCACTCTATATGCAGAAGAAGAGCCTAACTTATCTAGTATTCAGGACATAAATCAAAAATTGGGTAAAAATAGGCAAGATTTTAAAAAGCGCTCAGAGAATATGCAGGATCAGATTGCAAAAACAATTCTAGTTGAACGAAAAATTGACAAGGTGATTCATCTAGCAATGGAGAAAGATCTAGCACGTAATGTATACGGGGGAATTGGAGAAGTTAGAGAACGTGGTGCTTTGATCCAATTAATCCGAAGTGCAGAAAAATCTGATGTAGTAGAGCTTGCGGTAATGAAATGGATGAATATTGCATTTAATGAAAATCAAGATGCACCATTTTCAATAGAAAAAGCCAAAGGGTTGACGAAAAATTTCCTTCAGATCAAGGATTGGTTGATGAAGCGCATCGATAAATCCTTTACTGATTCTGAAGAAGAATTACTTAAAGATAAATCTGAATTCATCAAGGACTAATAAAATTTATTTATTTGAGTTTTCCTCTTCTTTTATTACATGACTCGTCTTACAAAAACTACACTAAAGTGTCCTAAATGTAAGGCATCATTTGCGGTTATTTATCATGCATCGATAAATACTTGGATGGACCCCTTAGCTGCGAAAGAATTTCTTGAAGGAAAAGACTTTATCTATAAATGTCCAAATTGTAACCAAGGGATCCGATTGGTGACAACTATAATTATCAATACACAAAAAGGGATGTTCAATATTTCCACAGATGCCTCACTTGAAGAAAAGCAACAATTATTCCGTAAATATGGATTAATCACAGAAGATGGTAAATTTGCAGATCCTCAAGGGGAATGGTTCATGCATCAATTTGCTCAAAAGAATGCTCCTGAAGACACAAGAATACAAATTCGTAGACAAGATATAATCTTAGAACAAATTCACAAATTATTAGCGATCTTTAAAGAAAAACTCAGGAATAACGAGCCAATTGCTGATAAGGAAGAAGAAGAATTTAATCAGATTAAAGATTCTTGGATAATTGAGCGTGATAGAGAAAATAATTATTTGCATCACCCAAAAACTGAAGAAAACCGAGTAAAATCTGCTTTATTATTTCATAGATTGTGGGAAGATCTTGATAAAATTAAATATGAATTAGATAAACTCAAATAATTCTTCTAAATTTTTTATTGTTGGAATTTCCATACTTGAATAAGTTCCATCCCTGTCAAGTAATATAGCATCAATTTGCATTTCTCGCGGTCCTTTTATATCCCATTTTGGATTATCTCCTATGAAAACACAATCACTTGGCTTAAGCTTTAATTCGTCTAACACATATTTGAATATCGGAGCAGCTGGTTTACGCCACCCCACATCTACACAAAATGCAAGAAAATCCACATAGTC
>JAEOUK010000418.1 GCA_016839385.1 Promethearchaeota archaeon | reverse complement strand
GGATATCGGCTATTGCTATTGTATTTATAGACCAGTATCTGACACCTGGACTAGTGTCAATAAAAAGGTAGTCGATTTTATATTTTGAGAACAACTCTTTTTTTGCTGCGATAACTCGTTTCAAGGCCTTGATTTGCCATTTCATGTCATGTCTAATCTCAATTTCGTGAATGCAATCTTTATTTGGACTTGAAAAACCAAGGAAAAGCTTTCCATTTAATCCCAGTTCAGAGCTTAAATCAACAAGAACATCAGAGATTTCAGCCTCACCTGCAAGTAGACTATTCAAATAAAGTTCTGGTTTTTTTTGAAAGTAGGTAGATAAACTTGGAGCATACAAATCAAAATCTAAGAGACAAACCCTCTTGCCAATCATAGCAAGACGTGCGGCAAGGTTTGTTATGACTGTTGTTTTTCCAGTTCCACCTTTGTATGAATGAAAAGCAATAATTTTCCCTGCACTCAAAATCTGTTCCCAACCTGTATATATTTTAGGGTTTTATATATTAATCGTGGGGTTCTTCCTCTTTTTGAACAAGTTTTCTAACTCTTTCCATGTGTTCCGTCATTTTTCTTTCATCTATTTTGCTCTGGGACAAGGTCTCCTTAGCTCTAAAAACTGGATACATAGCAAGGAAGAGACAACCACCTACGATTTGAGTAAGTATTGATATATCCAGAATTTGTTTCAAGTTCACGACAGGAATGGCAGATAAGGCAAATAAAGCAGATACTGGAAGAAGGTAACCTAGCGAGTAGAATTTTTCTCTGAAAGAATGAGGGGCCAGATCTCCGGGTACAATTAAAAATATAACAAAAAATAATCCCCAAGTTATGCCTGAGAGCACATTATACACAAGTACAATTGTATTATCGATGGCGAAGCTAATTAGGAGATAACCCATCCCCATAGTCGCTAGTCCAAAAATGATTGGTTGTTTGCGTCCAAACCTATCAGCTATAAAACCTGCCGCTAAACCAGATATTGCTATGAAAATATATCTCAAATATTGAACACCATCTTGGAAATCTGCGAAACCCTCTGCATCAATTATATTACTTGCGAGAGATGAAGCAAATGTGAATATCACCCAAGGGATTAAATAGAAAATAAATTCTTTTAGTGTATCAGAATGTAGACTGGTTCTCGTACAACTTGTTTTAGATGTGATATCAAACTTTCTAGTAAGCAAGGAAAATAAGCTGATTGATCTCACAATAACCATTAACAGAATAAGACCAAACAAATCGAGACCCAATTTTTGATAGATGGCTAAGAAAATAAATGCTACAACGAATGTGGATAAAATTATTATTCCTGAGACGCGTCCTCTATTTTCAGCTGTTGTAGTATCAGCTACTAGTGCCATACTAGTTGGCAAAAACAATCCCAGAGACATGCCCATTAAAGAAGTCACTATCGAAGTAAGTAAGGGACCTGTTATTAAAGGTAGAAAAAGTGTTGAAAATACTCCCAAGATTGTTGATGTAAGCAGCAATTTTCGGCGTTCAATTTTAAACCTTATGAAACTTATTACAATTGACCAAACAATTGTGGAGCCATAAACTATAGTGTTTCCCACATAATTCGCATACTCTTGGGTGTTTAAGTTTAAATAAACAAACATGTCAGCCATGTTGAAAATAAATAAAAAGAACCACGAAAGAGTTCCTAAATTGAGAAGTATAACAGATACTAAATCAATACTATCAATCTTGCTTTTATTCAAGAAACTAAAGCTCAAGAAAACCCCCTTTAATCTAATATTTAATTAGAAGTTCTATAAGGCTTTTGAGGATTCAGAAAACTTTGGAAATACCTTAAAGCTTAATTACTCTTTAAGAATTACGTGTTTTAGTGGTTCAAGAATTTGACAGACAAAAAACGTTTTTGGCAACATACTATTCCCATTGAGACAATGGTTGAAGAGCTTACCTATTATTGTCCGGATTGTGGCGAAAAAATACTTAGTGTTCCTTGCGGGTCCACAATTCCCGAAGAAACTAAGATAATTAAATGTTCAAAAGGTCATGCGGTTATTGTTCCAAATTTTCTAGGAAAATCGGATTAGAATATAGAAGGAGTTTAAGGTTTTGAGTCAAAAAGCAAAGGCAGCAATAGTACAGGTTACTAAAAAACAAGTGATAACTGAAGTTACTGAAGCTAATCAGAAATTTATTATTGCTTTTTGTTTATTAATTGCTTATACAGTTGTTTTGCTTATTCCAATTCTGATGAATCAAATTGAGACTCTTAAATTCGTTGCAGCAACATTTTCTGGACCAGTGGGAACAGTACTAGGTTATTATTTTGGATCCAATAACAAGACGTAAATACCTGCATACAAAGCAATCAAGAAATTTTCAGAAATTGATGAGCTTTTAGGAATTTGAACTTCTTACGCAGTGCAGATATCTCACAAACCACAAAATCATGGAAACCTCCCTTTGGGTAAAATTCAAACCCAAAACCCAAACCAAAAATTCAGGTCGCAATCAATGGCCCATATAATTGCTATTCTCACATATTCCTATTATTGGAGTCTTTTCTTGGTTTCCAGAATTGCTTCTTGTGCATCGACAAATCCATATCCTGTTGCATAGTCCGGGTGAAGATTACTTTTTGGAACGGCTTTATAATGTTGATTACCACTATTCGGAATAATTGTAGCGCTTTCTCCTGACGTAACATCAATTGCTGTAGTTCCAAGAATCTCTTTAACCTCAGATATTGTTAAAGATGGATTAATTTGTAACATAAGTGCAACAACTCCTGCAACCTGAGCGGTAGCACTTGAAGTCCCACTCAAGCAAGCCCATCCATCATCATTACTTGTTCCATCGTCAGGTTCACCAAAAAGCGGTCCAAAATAATAATCGCCTCCACAACTAGGTTCTATGGGTAACATAATCAAAATACCATCAGGTTCTTGACCTACTATTCCACAAACATCCGGTACTAACCGGTTAGGATATATTAAATCATCATCTCTATTTCTTGTAGTACTAGGTCCACTACAAGCATATGATGATGCAATTAAACCGCCAGATTCATTTGGGTAAACTCCACCTACTGAAATAACTTCTGGCATATCCCCAGGCCATGTAGGTTGGTTGCTATTTTGATCATCTATTTTATTTCCACAACCAACAAGAACTTTGATTCCTCTATCAATAGCCTTTTCTAACATTCCTTCTACTTCTTTATCATAAGATGTCTTCCAACTACAGGAGATTATATCCGGCTCATTCTCTAATGCTTTACCTAAAGCCAAATTTATCGTAGCAGAAGATGGATTCAAACTTCCAGTTCCAATCATTGTCAAATCTATTTTTGGAGCGATTGCTAATATATTTGCAACCATACATGTCCCGTGACCAAAACCATCTATAGTGCTAGGAACCTCAAGTTCAGAATCGGGCTGTGTCCAAAAATCACTTTCTGGAATTACTACTTGGACTTGCGGATAACCATAATGTTCAAAATATGGATGCCGATAAAAACCGGTATCGATCATTACTACTTTGACACCATCTCCATTATGATCTAACAAGGGAGAGTCTGATCCAAGCCTAGGAAGTTTATAAAGTTCTCTTATTTGATCTGGAACGCAAAGATGATAATAATCAACTTGAGGAGGTGTCGCCAAAGCTAACGAATATGCAGGTTTTGGCAATTCGATTTTTTCAACTAATCCCTGTAATTCATCAGGGATTTTAATTGGTCCTTCTGCTTGATAAGAAAATTCCCGCTCCAAAGATTCAAAGGGTGCATATTCTTTAATAGGCTTTATTTTTTTTTCAATAGTTTTTAACTTGATTAAAAATATTTTTTCAAAATGGTTCTTACTCGATGAGATAAGAAGAACATACTTCCCTCCAGGCATAACATTGAAACCCATATCTAGGAGTTTATTTCGAACTTGCTTCATACTATCTGCTGGTGGTTCATAATCAAGTGGATTTCCTTTTTGGTCTGCTTTTCTAGTGAAAATTGGTTTTCCAGAACGTGACCGGAGATATACCGTTGCAAAAACTCTATGAGCACTAATTTAATATCCCCCCAATATTTCATATTGTTTATTAAATTAGTTTAAAACCTTTTCTAAACGTACCAATCCAACATAAACCACAAAACCGTTTCTTGAAGGTCTTCACTTATGGCGGTTAACATGAATATTGATTTAACTGATTCTTGATTATTCCTCAACCATTTTGATTCAGTGTGAAAATTACTGTGACCTTCGGTTGGGTAACATCTGGAAGAGGGATTTTCACTATTTTTCCAAGAAAAGGGATATTGACTTCTGCAAAATCAACGCCAATTTCGGGCATTGTCATATTAATTTGGCTAACTAGCCAGTTCTTTTCCTTGGCTAATTTCACAACTTCATCTATAAAGCCAAACATTCCTTCGACTAACTTCAACTTAACCCAATTGAGTTTTTCAACAAAAAAATTCAAAGCATCCATGAATTGAGAAAAAGCAGATTTACTTAATTTCTCTACTGCTTTTCCCAAATTATTTAAACCATCAATTAGAGTTGTTCCAGATGAAACAAGAACAGTCTTCATTCCATTTATTATACCAATGATTTTTGTTTTTATTCCTTCAAAAACATTCTTTGACTTTTCTCCAAATCTCGCTTCATCAGAATCAATATCTTCCCAGTTATCAATTTTATTTACCTCGTTACAAATTTCCTTAACACTCTGAGAAATAATTGATAATTCGGAAATACTACTTGAGTAACCTAACAACCTATTATTAGCTTTTCTAGGGGTCATTACTTTTGCTGTTTTTTCAATTACTTTTGCAGTTTCTGTTTGGATTCGTTCGAGTTCTTCAATATTTTCTTTAACTAAAGCTGTTTCGGTGAGTTCCTTAACTTTTGTAAACAAATCATAATATGTAGCAACATCAACACTTGGTCTATCCCTTACTTCAGTTCTTATCACTGGCGTCAATGTTGAATTCACTAAATCACTTATATCATATAACTCATCAAGTTCATTGGATATTGGCTTTTTTCCAATTCTGCTTTTGATTTTTTTTAACGATTTAGATAAATTTTGAGAATAATCGATATAAGAACTAATTGTTTCCCCCATTTTTAACTCCTCATCAATATTGCCTTGTCAATAGCTTTCCTAGCATTAACAACGCCACTTCCTGTTGCTACATCATTTCCAATATGAGCTTTATCTCCTGAAGCGGATACCCCCCTAGTCACATCTGTTGCTGTTGTCATGAGAATTTTTTTGACCTGATCTGGTTGTAGTTGCGGACAAATTTGTAAAATTAGTGCAATAACTCCTGTCACTTGAGCTGTAGCACTTGATGTTCCACTCAAGCAAGCCCATCCATCATCAGTTCTTGTTCCATCATTTAAAATGTAAGAAAAATACCAATCTCCCCCCAAATCCTCCACACCATCCTCAAGAAATTCAAGTAAAGTTTCTAAATCTAACTCCGCGGGACCTGGTTGTGTTGGTAACATAATAAGGATTCCATCAGGTTCTTGTCCAACAATTCCACAAACATCTGGGGCTGTTCTATACGTATAATATCTACTCTTTCCACTTAAGGCATATGATGAGGCTTTCCATAAAAAGCCCGAGAGGAGCGGATATGCACCTCCTACTGATATAACCAGAGGGTTATCGCCTGGAAAAACGGGTTTATTATCATCTGTACTATCCTTATTTCCACAACCAGCAACAACAGTAATTCCTTTACCTATTGCTTCACATATCAGAATTTGGAGATGCCAATCATAATCAGTCCCAAAACAACAACAGATTATGTTAGGATTTGTGCTCAGAGCTTTTTGAAAGCTTATATTGACATCATATTCCAATCCCGTCAAATCTGTTTTTATCATTTCAAGTTGGACACCCGGAGCAACTGCAAACAAGTTAGCAGCCATTGACGTTCCATGACCAAAACTATCATCTCTGGGTGAATCGCCATGAACATTAGCAGTCAAACCTCGATCTGTGAAATATTGATGTTGATAAAAACCAGTGTCAAGCATCGCCACTACAACACCCCTTCCATCGAGAACCCGTCTATAGGGGAATTGGAGCGTTCCATGTACATTCAGTTTATTACGTATATCCTCTGGTACATCAAGATGATAGTAGGTAGGATCGGGAGGTGTTCCTGATTCCAAAAAATAGACTGGAGGAGGAAATGTTACTGCTTGAACCAATCCTTTTAGTGAATTTGGTATTTTAACCTCCTTTGCAAGTTGATAATAAATTCTTTCAATTTTTACTTTTTCTGATTTACCATATATTGGTTTGTACTTTTTTGCGATTACTTTAGTCGTGAAGGTTTTTTCAAAATTACTTTTAGTTGTCGAAACAGTTAAACTGAATATTCCTTCATATATTACCTTAAAACCCAACGATTCAAGTACTTTTGTGCATTCTTTTTTTGTTTTTTTAGTTGGTTTGTACTCCTTTGTCTTTGTCAATTTTGAGACTGGTTTTTTTGGGATTAATTTACCGCTAGAAGAATGGAGAATAATTGTAGGAAAAATTACTTCACTCAATGTAACTTTCATCCCCTGATTCTGAAAAAGTAGTTATGTAATTTTATCTAAATAAAACTTTTCAAAACCTTGATCATAACTGCAAAGTCAATTCTAATTTAACCCTGCATTGATTGACGGTCTCTACCATTGAAGGAATTTATAAACTGGAAAGCCTCAAAGGATATTACTTAGTGTTTATGTTTTAACATTTCAGCCATAATGCTTAGAACTTTTAAATTCTTATAGGTTTCAATTTTTTTCGAACATCGTTCCCTCAAATATTTTCCATATTCTTTTCTCCAGAGTTTATCATAAGTCTCAAATTGATTTTTCGTAATACATTCAGCGGCTAGACTAGCAGACCACAATGCATAAAGAATTCCTTCTCCAGAAATTGGATCTACATGTCCAGCTGCATCTCCGATTAATATCCATTTTTCTCCAGCACAATTAGTATCGAAGAAATCTTCGCTTATTGCCGACGGAACCAAAGCAGAAAAAATCCCTTTTTTTACAAAATTTGGGTAAAGCTTCTTGAATTCAGGCGATGAAAGAAAATGATGTAAAAGTTCTCTGAATTTTCCATTTTTTATTAATTGACCACCAATTCCTACTGTAGAATAATAAGGTCCAGGAAAGATCCAAATATATCCAAGAAAATAATCGAATTTGATAGTGGGATGTAGCCCGACGTACGATATTGTGGGAGGCTCATTTTCAATACCGGAACAATAGTATCCATAAGTCAAAGCAAGATGTTTAGCGGGTAATGGTTTTTTTAAGCCTTTTTTTCTTACTACGCTGTTAACTCCATCAGCTCCAACAATTATTCTAGATTCAATTGTTTTTTTATTAGTGATAATTTTCCAACAATCTTTTTTTTCAACGATGTCTATTACTTTATCTTTAATCAATTCTGCACCATTATCTTCTGCTAATTGGACAATTTTTTGATCGAATTCTTTTCTAGAGATAAAAATTCGTCTTTCTTTTTGCAGTTCAATATTCTTGAAATACCCAGGCGGATAAGAAGTTATCTTCGAATGCATAGTTTCTTTTCCAAGAATTTGTTTCGACCCTTTTTTCTGCTTATCTACTGAAATGAATTCTTCAACTATTGGAAATTTCCTAAGAAGTTCTGAGGAAAGTCCACCTCCACAAGGCTTCTCCCGTGGGTGGGCATTATCAATTATTGAGACATCAATACCTTTTCTAGCAAGATTATATCCACAAAAAGCTCCTGCAGGTCCCCCACCTACAATAACAGTATTTCTCTTCATAGTGATTAATAAAAAACAGCTCATATAAATGCTTGAGTCTAATTTTGCAAAGAAACCTCATTTTACTTTAAAATTATTTATTCAAAAATATGGACGAAATGTAAAGAGATAGTAATAACCAGATCACTCCATTAAAATAAAAAAATAAGTATTAACTGAAAAACTTTTTAATCAAATTAAAAAGAAATACTCCAGAACAACTATGCTGGAAAATAAAGAAAAAAAGAATAACGAGTTGAATGAATTCATCAAAGAAAGGGGAGGAAGAATATTAAATCAATTTGGCAAGATAATCTTTGAGGATGTGAAAAATACTGAAATACTAACACTTTTGAATGAAGTGAAGGTTTATTGGAGTGATTGTTACAGACCTGCTTTGATTTCTTTGTGTTGTGAAGCAGTGGAGGGTAAAAAGAGTATCGCAGATGTTGCTTCTCTAATGCTTACAGTTGCTGCAGCAGGTGTTGGCATTCATGATGATGTTGTCGATAAATCTCGGAGAAAACGTTTTAAGAACACAATCTTGAAATCAATTGCTTCCGATAAAGCGCTGTTATTAGGAGATTTATTCATTGTGAAGGGTTGGGGAATTACTCATAAAATGATTAAAGAAACAAAAAACTCTAAATTAGTTGCGAGAATAATTAAAATTTATGAAAAATCTTGCATTAAGATGATTGAAGCTGAATTTAAAGAAATTTCATGCAGAAAGAATTTGGAAACAGATTTGGATGTATATAAAAAAGAAGTGTTAATGAAGCTTAACGCTGACTTGGAAGCATGCGGAAAGATTGGAGCAATTATGGGGAATTCAACTGAAGAAGAAATTCTAATTCTTGAGTCTTTAGGGAGGAATCTGGGTTATATGATAACTATTATGAATGAAATCTCTGATATGTTAAATATCGACGGAAATTTAATACATCGATTAAGAAATGAAAGCATACCATTGCCATTGCTTCATTCAACAAAAAATTCACCTCTTGAAATTCAGAATAGAATTAAATCGATGATGGAAAAATCTATTATTACTGAAGAGGATGCGAAAGAATTACTGTTATATTGTTTAGAAACTGAATCATTCGAATATATTCAAGATGAAATTAAACTAAATGAACAAGAAACCATCAATAATCTGGACAAAATGAAACCTTCCACCGCCAAGAATATTCTAGTATCTATGGTTAGAGATATGGAGAATAACATTTCTAGATTATGTACTTATGCCACTGGATTGATGGAAAAATAAAAAATGTATTCAAAAATATTGAATACATTACACCTCTTTTTACCATATTACACCAGCACAGTTTTTTACAATGCACTTTATAATATCGTTAAGGTCGGCAGTTATTTTGTATTTCTTAAGTAGTGCTGCAATTTCTTTTTCTAACAGGGCTGGATCATTCTTATCTTCAGAATCTATTTTGGCTAGGCGGATTCTCTCATAATTTTCTTTTGTGAGAAGGTTTTTGGCTGCTATTTCAGCATCTTGTTTTATTTTAACTCTTATTCTTTCCCTACGATCTTCTTCTTTTGCCATGAAGTCACCCCCTTTTATTTGTAAATAGAAATTAGCGTTTAATTGTTTAATTTTTAATTTAAAACTTGTGGTTAAAGAACGATAACTGGTTGTAGTTGGTTGTGGAAATAAGGAGGATGATTTAGATTATTAAAAACTCACTTTAATATAGGATATTTCTATGTAACTGTGCTACAAAATCACAAAAGACTAAAAAGAACTAGAGATAATAATCCTAAGTGATAAAACATTAACTTTAATCTAATATATTAGATAATATATCAAGTAAATTAGGAGATTTCATACTCTTGATTGTTGATTACATATCCAAGACTATTGGAATTCCTTCAAAAAAATTATTCGCAATTACAATACTTAATTCAAGCATTCTTGGGTGGTACATGTTTTTTGCAAACGTTAACTTACAGATTGTTTTTGAATCAATCAAGAATGACCAATCTTGGATTTATATAGGATCTTCATTATTCTACTTTTTTGGCGTCCTTTCTGGAGTAGTCGGAGCTATATTTCATGGTAAGATAAACAATAGAAAATTCTTGTTAGTTTGGATAACTTACAGTATTTTGATAAATGGATTCTTGTTGTTTTTCAAAGGCGAGTTATCCCTTATCATTCTCGGATCACTTTTGGGCGTATCCTTAGGATTGGGCTTTCCATATTGCTTATCCTTATTTGCGAGTAATACGGAGATCAAGAATCGAGGGCGAGTCTCAGGACTCATATTGCTTGAAACCTTTTTCATGGCTTCTATTGCAATTATTGTGAATGATATTGCGAATTTAGGATTGATCGGAACAATATTATTACAAATTCTCTTAAGAGCTACCGGTTATTTTGCATTAATAACTGACGATTGTAAAATTAGACAAAAACTCGACAATATTCGAATCAGAAGTTGGTTTGAAATTTTTTCCTACAGACGTTACGTTTTATACTTCGTGCCATGGTTGGTGTTCATAATAGCAGTAGTACTAACTGACCATCTCCTATGGCCCACACTTCCATTAGATTCTTCATATGACATCATTTTTCAAATTGGCGACCCTCTACACTATCTAGCAACTGCAATATGTGCAGTAATATCTGGGATCATAGCTGATCGTTATGGACGAAAGCCTTCAATCATTCTTGGCTTAGCTATTTTTGGATATAGTTATGCTCTAATAGGTAGCATGGTAACACCGATTTCAGTGTTCATTCATTTAATGACTATCGGAATAGCCTTTGGTTTTGTTTGGGTTATCTACATAGCAATCCCTGGTGATTTGTCTGAAAAAGGAATATTTAGCAACTCTAAAGAAAGGTTCTATGCATTAATCTGTCTTTTACCTTTAGCTATATACGGTGGTCTGGGTGCTGTCCCAAGAGCGTTTGGATTAACTGTCCAACCGAATATTCTTTCTCCGTTGCTAAGTTTGATTCTTTTTCTCTCAGTTATTCCAATTTGGAAGGCAAAAGATACTGCGAAACAAGTAGCAGACGAAAGGACCCGCAAAAAGCATATTGAAAAAATAGGCGAACTCTTGCAAGAAGAAGATGATGAAAAAACGTATTGAAATTAGTTGATTATTGAAAAAACGCAATTCACAGAATAAAGAAATTATAAACAAGTAGAGAAATTAGAAAAAAATTGTCGAATCGTTTTTAAGGTTCCATTTTTCGATGTTTTTCCTCTTTTTTCAATCTTTTATTCAGATAATTAACTTTGAATTTTGCCATTAATTCAGCTCCGATTATTTTCCGAGTTCTGAAAGCAAGAGTAAGATATAGTTTCGTTGGAAAAAGCCGATAAATCTTATAGATTAAATGTGAAAAAAAATCCTCTTTTACTGGCCGGAAACTTAAATATCCTTTTTTTATTGCAGCGTTTATCAATTTCTCTCCTTTTTCTGTTCTAATAAAAACTAATGACCAACCCTTAGGAGCACCCAGAACACCGAAAGATAAATCCGAATTTATACCTAAATAATCATTACAATAATAACATCCTCTTGGAATACAGCAGAGCGTTTTGCTAACGGGCAACTTGAATTCCTTTGTTTCACCATTGACCAAGAAACTGAAGTAAGGTGTAAAAAATTTTATTTTTCTTAAAGTATATTCCTTTATCCTTTTTGGCTCAATATTTTTTTCTTGAAGAAGTTTATTGAATTCAGAATAAAGATAATTTGTTCCACAAGCTATTCCCAATATTACCTCGATTTTTTGGTCGGAAAACCCATTATTTTTTGCTTTATTAATTGCTTCAACGTGGCAAGGTAAACCAATAACTGCAATCTTGTGATTTGCAGGTATCTCATTAAGAATTGACAAATGTGATGAGATCGTATGTCTCATACCTGAGAGTTCTTTAATTTCACTAATTGTAGAACTGTATTTAGGAACTGCCTGAAGGACTGTTTCACCTTTTTTTACACCCAACACACCATCAATTAATCTGGTTTCTTTTGCTGCGATAATAATAGAAATGACAGCACCTGAATAACTCCCTGAAAATTTACCTTGAACTAATCCAACCTTTTTGTAGTAACCCAAAACAGGCTCAATTTCAGGTGGAGGTTCCATTCTTGGGCAGATAGCATGTATTTCTTTCTCCTGAAAATTCTCACACAATCCACATTTCGAGCAAAAAGCTGAGTAATCCATAAGTCATACCCTATATTGAATAGCCTTCGGACACATAGGATCTGGTGCATTCATTTTACCATAATAACCAAATGCTGCACATCTACATCCACCTTTACATATATTACCATATTCACATTCTTTACAAATTTCAATCATTTGATAATTCCTAAAAGGTTCAAAAGTGAGTGCGTTGTTCCAAATATAAAGAAGTTCATCTTTCCTAATATCACCGCATACAAAATGTTCAAAGTTTCCTATTGGACATGGAACCACCTTTCCATCAGCGGTCAAACCGCAAACTGCTTCTCCTTGTAGACACCCTCTATAATACAAGTAATTCTCTATTGGAGTCCCAATAAAATTCTTGATTAATTCATAAGGTTCTTCAACATCTATCAATATTGGATTTTCAAGATTAATATATCTATGAAATAGCTGACCAAGGAGTCGTTGATATTCTTCAAAGGTAATCGAAATTTTCTTATATGAATCAATACTAATGCCACATGGCATCAATCTCATCAGTCTGAATTCATCTACATTTAAATCCAGAGCTTTTGTAAAAAGATTGCCAATATCATCATAATTGAGTTTTGTGATGGTTGAGCATAAACTTGTTCTAATATTACTATCTAAAGATGCTTCGATACTCATCATCAATTTTTCAAATAAACCGGGTATACCTCGAAGTGAATCATATATTTTAGGAGTAGAATTATCAAGGCTAAACTGAATTCTACTTACACCTAGATTCTTAAGCTTCTTAATCTTTTTTGGATAAAGCCCTGTAGTGATTAATGATGTGTGAATGTTTTTTTCATGAGCATATCTGAGTATTTCAAAAATGTCTTCTCGTTCGAAGGGTTCTCCACCTGTAAAAGTCACAAGATGTATTTTATGATCAGATAAATAATTAATTATGGTTTTAATTTCATTAGTAGATAATTCTTCATCTAGGATTCTTTTTGGTTTTGCATAGCAATGCTCACATATGCAAGAACATTTATAGGTTATATCCCAATAAATCTGAACCAAATTGGGAAGTTCGATGTTCTTCTTTTTTTGGCTATAAGATTTAGGTTCCTCTTTAAACGAAAATTTAATCCGAACCATGTTATAATCATTATACAATACTCCCAAAAAGGGTTTCTAATGTTTATGAGAGAATCTGAATAATTAATTGCTTTTTAGAAGAATATAGTGAAGCAGAAGCTTCTTGGTAAATTTGATGTCTAATTCGATTCTCCAGAGTTAATTCAAATAAGGCACCGATTTAGAAAAGATGTTATCTTTGGCTTCAAACACTTCAACGGCAAAATTAGCAGAAGGTCTATCACTAAATGAGCAATGAACAGCACATTTCTGTATACAAAAACACTTTTGCATCTAAGAAAGCAATCAAGTTTTGATTAAACTTAAAACCTGAAAACCGACATAATATTATCGAAGTCTTTTATTATTTTAAGAAAAAATTTGTTTTAAATTGGATTTAGGCGGTTACGCAGACGGTCCACAGGGTTTCTATTCGTCCGCAGACGTTGCACTTGTATTGTTTCATGTAGCCGCATTCTTTGTCTACGTTCATTTCTGAATTACAGTCAGAGCATCTCATTCTTCCTTTTTCACCTCCAGCTGTTTTCATTTCTGTTTTTTTCAGGGTTATGATTGCCATATCAGAGGATATATAGGTATAGCAAATATTCTATATAGAATATATATGCTTTATGAAATATCGCGACACAATAAAAATAAAAAATGGATTAATCGGTTCTGAAACCGATCTGATAACAAGTTCACTAATCAATTGACTTAAACGTAGTTCAGCTTGAAAGTTATGGGAACATCTTCTCCCCAAGACTGTCTAAGCGGACATATCTTCTGGGCAATCTGGTAAACCCTGTCAGCTTTTTTCTGTTCACGCTCATCATTGC
>JAEOUK010000075.1 GCA_016839385.1 Promethearchaeota archaeon | reverse complement strand
AGAGAAGCAATTGATTTCGAGCAAGAGGACGAGGTATTTGAACTAAATGTAGCATCTATAATAGCTGCCATAGGATACGATGTTTTTAATCCTAAATCAATTACTTCCTTGGGGTACGAGCGTTTACCCAATGTAGTAACCTCATTAGAGTTTGAGCGATTAATTTGCGCTTCTGGACCTTTAGGTGGGCATTTAATAAGGCCTTATGATAAAAAAGAACCTAAAAGACTAGCTTTTATTAATTGTGTAGGTTCAAGAGATATAAAAAATAATCCCTATTGTTCATCTTGTTGTTGTATGTATACCACCAAAGAAGCTATGATTGCTTATGAACACGATAATGAAATTCACACTACGATTTTCTATATTGATCTTAGAGCTGGTGGAAAGGGTTTTCGAAAATACATACAACGAGGTAGGGACGATTATGCAATTGAATATGTTAAAGGTAAGGTAGCAAAAATTGTTCAGGACGAGCAAAAAAATCCTATTGTGGTATATGAAGATATCAACACATTTAAAGTTAAAGAACTTCAATTTGACTTAGTTATTTTAGCAACAAGTATGATTCCAAATAAAGACGCAGTTAAGCTATCACAGATTTTAGGAATTACTCTAGATGAATTCAATTTTTTTAAAGGGATGACCTATCATCCTCAAAAATCAACTAAAGAAGGAATATTCCTCTGTGGGGCTTGTAGGGAGCCAATGGATATTCCAAATTCTGTAGTAGACGCAAGTGGAGCAGCAGCTAAAGCAGCCGAAATAGTTATGAGGGTGTAAGAAATATGGGAACTGAAGATATTAGAATTGGAGTATTTGTATGCCATTGCGGGACTAATATTGGTGGTGTGTTAGATGTTCCGTCTCTAGCGGAATACGCTAAAACATTACCGAATGTGACTTATTCTGCTGATAACCTTTATACTTGTTCCGAGGTAGGGTTAACTGAAATTAAGGATAATATAAAAGAGCATAAATTAAATCGAGTTATTGTAGCCTCTTGTTCTCCAAGAACTCATGAACCCTTATTTAGAGCTATATGCCAAGAAGCTGGTCTAAATCCTTACTTGTTCGAAATGGTTAATATAAGAGATCAAGACTCTTGGGTTCATATGAAAGAGCCTGAAAAAGGAACAACTAAAGCTAAAGATCTTATCAGAATGAGCGTTCACAAGGCAGCTTTATTGGAACCTCTTGAAAAAATAAAGGTGTCGATAACGCCTTCAGCGATCGTAATTGGTGGTGGAATAGCGGGTATAACTGCGGCTCTAAACTTAGGAAACCAAGGATTTGAAGTATTTTTAATCGAAAAGGAAAAAGAATTAGGGGGACTCCTTAGATCCCTTAATAAAGTATATCCTAGCAATGAAAACGCTTCAAATTTATTAGAATCTATAGATTTAATCGAATCTCATGATAAAATAAAAGTGTATAAATCCGCAGTGATTGAAAAAGTTGATGGTTTCATTGGAAATTACAAAATTTCTGTTAGGCAAAACAAAGAAATCATTGAAATAGACGCTGGGGTAATTATTATAGCAACTGGCGCAATTCCTTTATCTCCAGATGGTTTATATGGATATAATAAAAAAAATATAATTAGCCAACTGGATTTAGAAAGCTTATTGAAAAGCGATCAAATTAGTAGTAATAATATTACTATGATACTTTGCGTTGGATGTCGAAATGAGGAAAGAAAATACTGCTCCAATATATGTTGCATGAGTGCGATTAAAAATGCCATGCTAATTATAGAAAAAAATTCAAATGCTCATATTACAATATTATTCCAAGATATCCAAGCATCTGGAACGGTTTATGAGAAATATTACCGAAAAGCTAGGGAAATGGGTATCTTATTCATTAAATATTTACCAGAAAAACTTCCAATTATTAAGAAAAATGTAGTATGTGTCTATAGTGATTTATTGAATCAAGACATAGAAATACCGCAAGAACTTGTAGTTTTATCTACTCCGCTTATCGCAAATGAAGATTCTGAGAAGATTGCAAAAATGCTGAAAGTTCCACTTGAAGAAAACAATTTCTTTTTGGAAGCTCATGTAAAATTAAGACCCGTGGATTTTGCTACTGATGGGGTTTTTGTGTGTGGATCTGCACATTGGCCAGCTGATATCGCCGAAAGCACAAGTCAAGCTAATGCAGCGGCCTCACGAGCCTCTACAATTTTATGGAAAGATACTTTAGAAGTAGAGGGTTCAACTGCGGAAGTTATTGAAGAATTATGTATAGGTTGTGAAGCTTGCATAAAAATATGCCCCTATAAGGCTATTGCAAAAGATGAAGAAACTGACACTGCAAGAGTTAATAAAGTAGTATGCAAAGGATGTGGAGTTTGCGGTGCGAGTTGTCCAAAAAAAGCAATAATAATACATCATTTTACTGGTGATCAAATACGAGCAGAAATTTATACATACGGAGGAGAAGTTTAAATGGCATTTGAACCAAAAATTTTAGGATTTTTATGCAATTGGTGTTCATATGCAGGTGCTGATCTTGCAGGCGTTAGCCGAATTCAATATCCTACTAATATCCGAGTTATTCGAGTAATGTGTTCAGGTAGGGTTGATCCATCGTTTATTGCAGATGCTTTCATCCAAGGAATTGATGGAGTGCTTGTTTTGGGATGTCACTTAGGAGATTGTCATTATTTAACTGGCAATTATGAAGCTGAAGTTAAAATGAAGGCTTTGAATAAACTACTAAAAATAGTTAATTTTTCTGACCGAATGCGTCTTGATTGGGTTTCTGCAGCAGAAGGAAATAGATTTGCTCAAATTGTATCGGATTTTACTAATTATGTTCAAAAATTAGGACCCTCTCCGATAAATGAAAAAAAGAAGAAAATGGATATAAGTGATAATCTTAAAGCTGTTAAAAATGTTTTAGAAGATTCAAGACTAAGAGGGTTAATTGCCAGACAAAGAGCATTAATTACTGATGAAAATGTATATGGCGAGCAAATCCCCGTAGAGAGATTTGAAAAATTAATAGATGAAGTTATTAGAAATGAATTTATTCGTCAAAAAATATTAATTAAAATCAAAGGGAAGGGCAAATCTGTCCCTACAATAGCAAATGAAATTGGTATTATGGCGAGCGAAGTGTTAGAGCATATAGTTGTTCTAAGATCAAGGGGATTAGTCGATGTTGATGAAATTAATGAAGAAATACCAACATTTATATCAATTCTGGGAGGATAAAAATGGAAAAAGTAGGCTCAGTATTAGTTATTGGAGGCGGAATAGCAGGTATACAAGCTTCAATGGATTTAGGTGATTCAGGTTATAAAGTTTATTTGGTAGAATCAACAATGAGTATCGGAGGTGTGATGTCCCAATTAGATAAAACATTTCCTACAAATGATTGTGCCATATGTATCCTTGCACCAAAATTAGTAGCTGCAGGAAGGCATGAAAATATAAATCTTTTAATTAATACTACTCTTGAAAAAATTTCAGGAAGGGCAGGTAATTTTACAGTTGATCTAAAACAGAAATCGTTATATTTAGATCAAGAAACCTGTACAGGTTGTGGAGTTTGTGCTCAAGAATGCCCCGTAGAAGCGATAGACTTTTTTAATGAGGGGCTCTCGAAAAGAGCTGCCATATCAGTTAAATTCCCTCAAGCCGTCCCCTTAGTTTTTTCGATTAATCAAGAAATATGTATAGGTTGTGGCTTTTGTAAAGGCCTATGTAAAGCTAAAGCTATAGATTATACCCTTAAAGATAAAGAAACTTCACTTAATGTAGGTGCTGTCGTTCTAGCACCTGGTTTTGATGAATATGATCCAGAACCAAAACAACATTATGGATTTGGAAAGTATCCCAATGTAGTTACAAGTATTCAATTTGAGCGTATTTTGAGTGCAAGTGGTCCTCATTCAGGTCTTATACTTAGACCTTCAGATGGGATTATTCCTAAAAAAATTGCTTTCTTGCAGTGTGTGGGTTCGAGAGATAAAAAGCATGGTGGTGAATATTGTTCTTCAGTATGCTGCATGTATACTGCCAAAGAAGCAGTAATTGCAAAGGAACATATGCCAATTGTTCAACCTACAATATTTTCAATGGATATTAGAGCTTGCGGAAAAGATTTCGATAAATATATTGATCGTGCTCAAGAAGAATATGGAGTAAAATATGTCCGAAGTAGAATTTCATCGGTTAAAGAAATTCCAGAAACTAATGATTTAATCCTTCGTTATGAATCAGAAGATGGGAAGATTATTGAAGATGTTTTTAATTTAGTAGTTTTGGCAGTAGGAGCGATGCCAAATAGCAGTACTAGAGCACTAGCAAAAACATTAGGTATTGATTTGAATGAAGAATTATTCTGTAAAACAAAGCCATTTTCCCCAGTAGAGACCTCTCAAGAAGGTATTTTTGTTTGTGGGATGTTTTCTGAGCCGAAAGATATTCCAGAAACAGTGGTCGAAGCGAGTGCTGCTGCTGGGGCTGTTAATGTGCTATTGTCCGAAGTTAGAAATACATTAATCACTGAAAAAAAGCTTCCGAAAGAAATTGATATTACTGGAGAACCCCCTCGAATTGGAGTTTTTGTGTGTCATTGTGGAATTAACATAGCTGGTGTGGTTGATGTTGCTAATGTTGTTGATTATGCCAGT
>JAEOUK010000417.1 GCA_016839385.1 Promethearchaeota archaeon | reverse complement strand
CCAGTTCCATTTATAACTAATGAAGAAACCTTCAAATTATTTACAATCTTATCGTTATCCTCTGGTTTTGGACAATGATGATATTCAAATTCTATTCCCGGATTAATTTGGGCGTGAATTTGCTTCATTTTTTCAAGTCGTGGCAAGCTTCTATTTGTAACATGAATTTTTGAGGGCATTCGATTAACATTCATCGTTTCCATGAAATAGGTGGATAGCGCTAAAGAAGCTCCTCCTGCTCCTAGTATGCAGATTTCTCCTTTAGTTCGCTGCCAATAATCTTTTGGAATGAATGAATCGTAAGCTAACCCACTAGTTATTGGATCTTTAGCATGAGCCCATAATTTTCCTTCATTTTTAGAAATACAACTCAACTCTCCAAGAAGATCTGCATGTGGATCTACTTTATCAAATAGATCTCTTGCAGCATCAAATAAGTCGATCTTATGTGAAGTAACCAATGCACCTAAAGAATTAACATCGTGCTTGATGAACTCTACAATTTTTCGATAGGTTTGAGGTTCATCATGAATTTTGCAGTCAATTCCTACAATTGGGGTACCCTCAATTCCCAGGTATTCTGCCCATCTCGGAAATACCCTCATGATTGAGGATTTTGTGGTCGAAACTCCGATATAATAGAACGTGGGTTTCTCTGCGGAATTAAAATTAAAACTGCTCATTTTGAATATATGTATTTTACTTATGTAGGAATGGAACACATTAAAATAAAATCTAACTATCTACTTTTCTTTGCTTTTTCTAAATCCTAAAATTGCCCGATGTTTTGTCTTATCGATATAGATTTTTTTTATTTCAAATCCATTAAACACTTCATAAATTTCTAATATAGTAAAATAATGATGGAAAAGTCCTTTTTCTGGTCCGGAAAGTGGTACATATGTCCCTTTTTCAATTTTCTTTAATTCCCAAGGATTTTTTTTATTGAAGAGATCAAACTTAGGAACCGTGATAAAGATTAATCCTCCTGGCTTTGTTACACGTTCAATTTCTCGAACAATAAATTCCACTTTCTCAATTGTGTTATGATGCATGGCTTGGATGGAAATGATTGCATCAAAAAATGAGTCTTGGTATGGAAATCCCTCTTCCATTCGATGGATTACTAAATTAGCATTTAAATTCTGTTCTTCAAGCCATTTCTTTGTAATCTTGATTCCTTCAGGAGAAGAATCAAGACCATATGCCTCAAATCCTTCTGATGCAAAATGGACTAAATGCCGCCCAGTACCACAACCCAAATCTAAAACACGGGGTGATTTCTTTTGTTTCAAGTAATTATCTACTTCTTTAATGTCCGGATGGGGTGTCGTAAATACTTTCCCCTTTTCTTTAAAAATAGCATCCCATGAATCCATTATAATCGATTAAGTATGATTTTTAGTGTGTGCATTCCCAATAATAATGGCCATATTTTTGCTTGAATTCTTCAGCGAATTCGTTGATTTTTGGTCTTATGAATTCATACCCATCTGCGATGCATTCATACGTAATTGGGACTAATCCTAATACTTCACCATCAACTTGGCAATAGTAAGGAGCTTGTTCGGAATCCATCATTTCTATCCTGACTTTTTTACTCCTAAATTCACTTATATCAGGATGAGGGAGTAAGGAAGCATTATACATTTTTCTGAATTGTTTGGCTAATTTAATCTTATCAATATTTACAATACTTATATCAAACAGTCCGTCTTCGGTGTTAGCTCTTTGACATATGAACATTCCCCCTCCATATGCTCCAGATAACCCCACAGCGCAAAGATTGGCCTCTCCTTCAAAGCTATCATTGTCCATTTTGACACTAATCGATTGATTTACCCATTCTTTTAGTGAAGTTAAAATTATCATGTTATAATCTTTTTCTTTGTTTTCATTTGATCTCCGAGCTACTTCACTATCAAATCCTTGAGAACCAATTCCTAAAAAGTATCTTTCAATTCCATCGTCTCTCTTGGCATATCCGATATCTGATTTACTAGAATAACCCTCAGCAATAATTTCACAAGCTCTTTTTATGTCCGCTCTATATCCCACAGCAGCGGGTATATCATTACCAGAACCCATGGGAATAAATCCACATAACGCACCCGTCTTTGAAATTATGGTGCCATGTAAGATCTCGTTTGCGGTTCCATCTCCACCTGCACCGATAATGCGCAAACCTTCTTTCGCAAGGCTACTTGCTAATTCAATAGCATGGCCCGCATATTCGGTGGCATGTAATTCGTAACTTACATTGAGATTATCTAATAATTTACAAACCTCATTAATTTGCTGTCCTACGTTACCTTTATTGGCAGTAGGGTTATATATTAATGCATAATCTATCATGATATCTTCAAGTCCTTTAAGAAAGTAATATAAAATTAGTCTTGTTTCGTATAAATATCTTTTTTTTCTTGAGTAGATCTAAGTTATCTCTCCTTCCATTCAATTCCACATTGATCGCATGTATACTTTTTACCGTATATCCGAGGATAACTGCAAATTAAGTCGTCTTTGTCAATTATCTCATGAATTTTATACAAGTTTGAGGGCCCACAAACTGGGCATATTCGACGGCCTTCTGGTTTAGGAATTACCATGTATCCATCATTATATTTAATGTTATTAATATTTATTTTAGGTTGATTTAAATTATTAAGATAAAGGTCCTTATCTAGCACGCCATAATTCGGTTCTTCTTGTTCAAAAATCTCTGGAATTCTTTCTTCTTCCTTGCATATCCTCATGTAGCTTAGAACGATTGGTTTAATCTCGTCATGATATGGAAGTCGATTGTATTTTCCAATAAAATTATTGATGAATGTCACGACTCGTTCTTTTTCAATGTTAAATCCTAATTCTTCAACCTTAGCGTAAATGCTATTAACAACACTATTTTTAGAAAGAGGGTCTTCTAGGAACATGATTATAATCTTAACCTTTTACCCATT
>JAEOUK010000416.1 GCA_016839385.1 Promethearchaeota archaeon | reverse complement strand
ATTTTTATAAGCAACCTTTATATTGGGATCTGCGCCCTTTCCATATACTCTTGTCATATGTTCAAACCCTGTGGATAAAACAGTTTTACTATTACCCGTCATTATTTCCATAATTCCAGCATGCATCCCTGAGCCTGCTGACCCACATTGTCTATCGATGGAAAAAGCGGGAACGCTGTATGGGAATCCCGCCATGAAAAGGGGAATACGCCCCCCATAAGTCCAATTTTCTAATACTCCCGCAGCACATCCCACAGAACATTCATCAATATCTTTTCTTTCGATTCCTTTATCCGCTAATCTTTTGTCAAACATGTGCATCAAAAGTTGGGCTAATAGTTCATCTCCTCTAATTTCACCAAACATATCACTTTCAGGTTGAGTTGGTCGAGATCGTGAGAATGCGGTACGTGCGTAATCAATTAACCATACTTCTTTATTTTTCACCAATACTTTTCACCAGTAATATATTTAAATCTACATTGTATATTATTTCTTTTAAATTTTGCCTTAAATATAGAGATGTGATATTTCACTATTTAGCAGCAAAAAAGCTAGTATTTCTTTAGAAAAGTTATTATTAAAAAAACATTTTTAATGAGTGCTGTCTATTTATTATACATCACAATAAAATTGATAAAAGGGAGTGATATAAGGTGGAAGTAAAAAATATTGTAATGCTTGGTTTTGGAGATATGGGAAAAGGAATTGCCCAAGTATGTTTAATGGCAGGTTATAATGTTACTGCGGTGGATGTGAGCGATAAAATCATCCAAGAGGGCCTAGAATACAATAAGACTGGCTTTGAGAAGTTAGAAGAGAAAGGAAAATTACCTAAGGGTGTAACAGCAGTATCAATAATGGAAAAATTACAAGTGAATAAAAACTTAAGCGATGCGGTGAAAGACGCTGATCTTGTCATAGAAGCGGTATTAGAGAAACCCGATATTAAACAGCAATTATGTAAGGAGGTAATTGATAATTCACCTGAGCATTGTATCTTTGCTTCGAATACGTCCTCTATTAGCATAACAGAAATTGCTCAAGATTCTGATAAACCTGAAAATGTTGTTGGAATGCATTTTTTTAATCCTGCCCCTTTAATGCGTTTGATAGAAGTGATAAAAGGAGATAAAACTTCAGAAGGAACAATGGATATTGTTGTGAAAGTTGCTAAGACATTACCTTGTCTTAGAGGAGAGAGATATGTTGCGCGAGTTTTAAAAGATCGCCCTGGATTCATTGTAAATAGGGTATTAGCACCAAATAGCTTATATCAGAATTATATATTAGATTTGGCATATGAGAAGGGAATACCATGGGAACAGGTCGATGCTGATTTGTCTAATCCAAATGCTCCTATGTCATCATTAACCTTAGCTGATTTTACTGGTAGAGATATAGCATATAACGCTGGTTTATATTATGCGGAGAAAATGTCCCCTGATTTCAAACCTGGTAAAGTTTTAACGATGCAATATAATAAGGGTACTTTAGGTAAAAAAACAGGTCAAGGATTTTATGATTGGTCAAAAGGACGACCTCAGCCTGACTTGTCTAAAAAAGCAGGATTAGTTGATCGTCGGATTTTTGCCGCAATTAGTGCCAATGAAGGTTGTAGAATTTTAGAAGAAGGTATAGTAAAGAGTTGGAAGGTTATAGATGAAGCGATTTTAGCGGGTATGAATTTTCCAGGTCCAATGCAGTATGCTACAACTAACTACAAAGAACTTAGCGATATATTAGAAGAATATTCCGAGAAATTAGGAAAAAAGTATCTAAAACCTTGCGAACTACTTAAAACTGGAAAATTTGTCGATATGCAATGATTTTCCTTTTACATTTCTATCAAGGTGATATTTAAATGAAATTTATGAAATTATTTGAGCCTTTTAAAATAAAAAATGTGGAAATGAAGAATCGAATTGTAATGCCAGCAATGGCATTAAATTTCTCTCGAGATGGAGGAATTAACGATAAAACGATTGATTTCTATGTAGAACGTGCGAAAGGAGGGGTGGGTTTAATTATAATTGGAGGCGCTGGAGTCGAACCTAGAGGAGGAGGTCCAACAATGTTCGCAATTCATGATGATAAATATATCCCTGGTTATACGAATTTTACTGAAAGTATGCACCGTCATGGTGCGAAAACTTTTGTACAACTTTACCATGCTGGAGCATATTCTGGTATGCCAGATATGGTCTCTTCTTCTGAAGTAATGTCTAATCTTACAAGAAGGATTCCTAAAGAATTATCGATAGATGAAATTAAGATTGTTCAAGAAAATCATGCTCTAGCAGCAGAAAGAGCCTTAACAGCAGGTTTTGACGGCGTAGAATTATTAGGAAGTGCAGGATATCTTATCAATCAATTCTTAAGTCCAGTTACCAATAAAAGAACGGATAAATATGGGGGTTCCTTGGAAAACAGATTAAGATACCCCTTAGAATTAATACAATTGGTTAAGGAAAGAGTAGGAGAAAATATGATTGTGGGAATGAGGATTGCAGGTGACGACTTCGTACCTGGATCTAATTCATATAAAGAAAGTGCCGTCTTCGCAAAACATTATGCAAATGCGGGAATTGATTATCTTAACGTAACTGGCGGTTGGCATGAAACTAAAATCCCTCAAATACCCATGATGGTTCCACAAGGAGCTTATGCTTATCTGGCTGAGAATATAAAAAATGTTGTCGAAGTACCTGTCTTCTCTAGTAACCGTATCAATAGTCCTATTGTCGCAGAACAAATTCTAAGAGATCAAATGGCAGATGCTGTTTGTATGGGAAGAGCACTCATTGCAGATGCTTATCTACCACTAAAAACAAAACAGAATAAACTCTGGGATATCCGAAAATGCGTCGGCTGTAATCAAGGTTGTTTTGACCATATTTTTACGGGAAAATCCGTCGAATGTATGAGGAATTATATGGTCTCAAGGGAGGGTAAAATTGATCTTAATAACATAACCGAGCATCCAATGAAAGTTTTAATAATAGGCGCTGGTCCCGGTGGTTTGGAAGCAGCAAGAGTAGCAAAAGTTTTGGGACATAATGTCACAATACTAGAAAAAAGATTTAACCTCGGTGGTCAAGCTAATTTTTCATGGGTCCCTCCTGGACGATATGATATTCACGAAATAATGGATTATTATTCCTCACAAATAGAAAATCTAGGAATTGAATTGCATCTAGGAGTGGAAGCAGATTTAAAAACTATTAACAATTATCAACCCGATGCAGTTATTTTCGCGACAGGCGTTAAATACAATATTCCCGACATACCGGGAATTGATGGTAGTTTAGGAAGTGAAATCTATTTAGCTGAAAAAATACTTGAGGGCGAATATCCTATCGGAAAAAATGTTGTAGTGGTTGGTGGTTCAGCGACAGGAATGGAAACTGCTATTTGGGCGGCAGAACAAGGGGCACTTAATTCTGAAATCGCAAAGTTCATAGCATTTTATGATTTATTGCCTAAAGAAGAATTATTTAAACGGTGGTTGAAAGGCAACCGTGCGGTTACTATCGTTGATACGCTTCCCAAACTTGGTATGAGCATTGGGAGAACGACTCGAGGATTTTTAATTGGTCAAATTATGAAATTAGGAATAAATAGCATTTTAAATGTTCAAATTAAAAAATTCGAAGGTAAAACCTTAATCTACGATCATGAGAATGAAACAAAAATGTTAGAAAATATTGATACCTTTATTTTAGCTACAGGAGTAAACCCTAATGACGATCTATTTAATGAAGTAAAGCAAACTAATCCCCCTTATAAAATATTCAAAATTGGAGATTGCAAAAAACCACGAACGATGATGGAAGCGATTCATGAAGGATTTAGAACCGCGTACAATCTCGATAAATAGAATATTTTTTATTTATTTTACTAATTTCTGTGTACTATTTTCTATTACATGTCAAATAAAAAAAAAATATTAATATAATTTCATTTGAGTCATTTATTTGTGCTTTTTAGTCACCAGTGAACTTCGGTTCTCGTTTCTGTAAAAATGCTGTAACACCCTCAACTACATCTTTAGATTGGGAATTAATAGCATAACCTAAAT
This sequence comes from Promethearchaeota archaeon, assembly GCA_016839385.1. Next base: position 284 of record JAEOUK010000416.1, on the reverse strand, counting down.
GCTCAAATTGAAGCCCTAAATTCAAGGGTGCTTGAGATCCATAATCGATAGCTTTCTTTATAACAAAAAGACTTTTAGTTGGTGCATTCCCTATCCAAGACGCTTTTTGTTGTACAAAATCTTCAAATTCTTCATCATCTACAAGAAAAGATATTATTCCCCATTTGTACATTTCCTCAGCGTTATAATGTTCGCCGAAAAAGATCATAGTTTTTGTTCTAATCTTACCCAGATTTCTGATTAATCTTTGAGTTCATCAATTAAATTGTGAAATTAATATCTTT
>JAEOUK010000074.1 GCA_016839385.1 Promethearchaeota archaeon | reverse complement strand
GTATTGATAGTCTATCAGTTTTCAATATCATCAATCAAATCATTAATGGAATCTTCATCTTCTATATCAAGAGATTTGAAGTCACGCACTTTCATCTCATTAGTTTGAGAGAATTTATTCGGAGAAACTTGACCAATTACCACAAGATCTTCCAACATTAATTTTTCTATAATTTGACTTTCAAATTCAGAATAATCTTCATCTTGTTTCTTCAGAAAAATAGTAAGTGCATCAACACGAATTAATTTGGTTGCATCGTCTCCAAAAAAAGTAATTGGTATTTCTCCAGTTCCATCACTAAATTCTGCAGAAATTATCAGACGAAAAACTGATCCTGGAGATCCTCCTTCACAATTGCAGTTTTCTTTACCAGCAGAGATATTCTTTAAGCACTGAGAACATGCTTCATACGCATTAATTCGTTTCACATTTGTAATATTTCCTTTTATTTCATAGGTTCCTTCTTGCTCAATATCACTAATAGAGGTATAAATCCCCTTGAATTGAACAATAGAAGAGGATTGAAAACTCGAAAAGGATGGAACTTCATACTGAGAAGTTAATTTAAAATCAATATCCCTTACCAATGATGAATTTTTACCAAATGATGCTGAATTTATTCCCAATCGAATATTCATTTTCACACGCACCCCTTCTGCTCGGATGTTCTCTCCAACAGAGAGATCGGAATATAATTCCGCTTGGTCCTCCCAAAAAGTTAATTGAATGGCACCAGTGTTGTCGCTGACATGAATTGAGAATAAATTTAAAGATCTTCCATCAGATGTTGTGATTGATCTCAGGCCTTCTTCAATTTGTATTATCTGTCCTTCAATAGTGTAATAGCCTTCTTTTTCAAGAACCTCTGAAATTGAAGTGACTTCCATGGGGGGTGAAGAAAATTGGTTTTGAGAATGAAAGTCAGGAACAGTATGTTCTTCAGTCAATTCAAAATCAATATTTCGCTCTAGTTGGGAACTTTTTCCAAATGAAGCATTATTTATCTCAGTTCGGAGATTTTTTTTAACATTAACTCTTGAAACTCGAATATTTTCTCCAACAGAGAGGTCAGAATAAGTTTCTGCATGCTCCTCCCAAAATGTTAACTGAATTGCTCCCGTGTTGTCACTAATATGTACAGAAAATATTTTTAACGCTCTTCCATCTGAAGTAGTAATTGTTTTTACAAGATCTCCAATTTGTATGATTTGACCTTCTATAGAATAGATTCCCTCTTTTTCAAGCACATTTTGGATAGGTGTGATCGAATCCAAAATAGATGGACTTGATTTACTTAACACAGATAATTTGGAGGATGATCGAAACACAAGCTCCATTTTTTGAGGATCTCGAAAATCTGCTTGAACTCCCATGTTCTCAAGTTTAATTTTAAATCCTACTTCTATACCAGTGAGTTGGTCTGTATCATCTTCCCAAAACACTCTCCCGATAGAACCTGTTGTATCTTGAACCTGAATTCTTTGAACTTTACCTTCTGAATTATCGCTTTTTCTATTGAAAATTTTAACATCATTTTTTAGCACAACTTCTCCACTAATTGTAACACGACTAGAGGAAATGGATACTTCTTCAATTGGAATTGGTTTTGGAGGTTGTCCTTTCTTAATAATCTTTAAACGTGATCCATTTTTGAAACTCAATTCCATTTTGGTTGCATCATTGAATTGTGGTCTTGCACTAAGGTTATCTAAAGAAATTTTGGTTCCTTCTTGAACATTTTCAATTAGCTTTGTATCTTCATTCCAAAATACTACAGGAATCGATCCACTATCATCTTTAATTATAATTCTCTGAACAGATAAATCCTCATTTGTCGACTTGCTTTTAACAGTCCGCTTTGAATAAACTTGGTCGACAACAGCATCTACAGAAATCATTTCTTTATTTATAGAGCTAGTTGGAGTGATTTTTGATATCTTCACCTTATATTTTGAATAATCTAAAGAGGAATAGTTAGCAGGATTGACGTCTGAAGGTGATATCTCAACATCACTTCGAGATCCAATATGAATCTCTAATTTTTGATCTCTATTACTTTTTACTTGTCCGTTTAATATTCTGACTAGTATATCTTTTGCAAAGGAATTATCTTTAACTATTTTTGAACGTTCATCCCACAATACTGCTTTTATTTGATCCTTCCCATCAAAGATATGAAAGGAACTGAAATATCCAATAGATCCATCCTTCCTATTAAATGAACGAACATCTGAGAATCCTATAACTCTTCCAACTACATTAACGTTTTGGGTGGATTCAGATAATTCTGCGATTGTATAATCTTTTTCACTGGATTGCTTGATTGCTTGTGAGTCGACTTCAATACCCATTTCTTTTGCTACAACGAATAACGCGGTCTTATGATCAATCCAACCTTTCATTTTACTGATTGCTTCTTTAACCTTGCTCTCAATTTCTTCCTTTGTTAAACCAATTTCTTCTAATTTTTTAATGTATTCCTCTTCAGATGCCAAAAATCACACCAAATCGATTATATGTTGATAAAATCAAACAGCCAACTAACTGATTAATCTATTTATGCGTCTATTAATAAAAACTGATAGATTATTGAAAAAATAGATCTAATTCTCTTAAAGAGTTGAGAAGGCAGTAATAATACGCCTTCAAAATTATTGAAAGGTAGATTTTAATTCGGAAATAAGATAAGGCTCAATTTGTCCATGAATTCTATCAAAATTTTTACACACCATAGAACGAACTCCAATTATATCAGGGTGAAGGTCCAGGAGTGCTGGTAGATTCTGACGATTTAAAGATCCCGCAAGAGCTACTGATAAATCTAAATTTCTTCCTTTCTTTACAAATTGCTCAATCTCTTGTATTGTAAGATGTTCAAATAGAGAAATTCCGTTTTTTACCTTGGTATCTAACATCACAATATCCGCTCCTCCTTTGTGAGCAATTTCGGGTAAAAGCATTGGATCAACTGATGAATTGATTTTTTTCTGATCTGCATAACCAACTATCACTATTTTGATGGAGGGATTAACGACATGTACGGATTCTACAACAGATTTTGTTAGCAGAATTCCCTCTTCTTTTGTTTTTGGTCCAAATAATCCTATTTTAATAAAATCTGGGGTGAGATGTGCAACCCCATACGCTGCCATGCCAGCGGAACCAGGCATATAGGGAAAATCACCTATTGCCACACTGAATAGTACTTTTCGATTTGAATGGGAATTGAAATTTTGGATTTTTTTTCTCACTAAGTCCACTAACGTGATAGAAGGCGCACCTAATGATCCCTCCAACGGATTTTTTAAATCTAAAATATCTGAGGGTTCTTCTAGTATTCGATCCACGTCAACACTATTTTGAGCGGATACTAGTATTTTAATTGCCAATTTCTTTCATCATCCAATTAACTTGAGTCAAAATACGTCTAATTGCATTTAAAACATTGTTCCCCAGAGACATGAAAGTCAGGAAATCAATTAGATTTTCGAAAATCAATCACATTTTGAGGAGTAATTACACCTTTATGAAGTGCGGTTGCAATAAGAGCTCCATTGAACCCTTGCCGGTGTAGTAATTGAATATCATGAACGTCCTTTATTCCTCCTCCGAGAATGATTTGAAGTTGTGGATAACGAGACCGCAATGATTGGTAGTTTAAATCACTACCGCCACTCATTGATCCAATTTTTGCCAAATCCAACAATATTATTTCTTTTATACCTCTATCACAAATTTTTCCTAAAAGTGTATCAATTTCCATCTTAGAAATCTCTTCACTTTCGGAAATGAGTTTCTTTTTCTTCATATCCACACTAACGATTATTTTATCTAGTCCAATTTCTGAAATGGCATCATCTATAATATCAAATGAGTCAATAGTTTCTGTAGCAAGAATAATTTTGGCTAATCCTAAATTTTTAAAAGCCATTACATCATATAAATTACGAATTCCCGCATCTAACATAATTTTAAGGGTGCTAGATTGAATTAATTCACGTAATAAGTCAGTATTTGGTTTTTCATGAATAATTGAATCAAGATCTGCAATATAAATTTCAGAAAATTGGAATTTGTTTGAAAATACATTCATTAAATCTTGAGGTTTGGAAGACTGAGAGAATTTCATATGTATAGGTTGATATTCATTACGTAGTCCTTTATTCGCATGAACAGCGATACCATTCATAATATCAATAACGGGGATGATTCGAAATTTGTTCATCATCGAATTTCCTATGGATTTTATATAAAAAAATCGTTCTATCACACTTAATCGTGCGTATCTAATAATATTAACGCCTTTGGTAGTTTAAAAAAAAGGGTAAATTGAAATGTTTTTAAATTTGAACGAATAGTTTTTGGCTGTTTAACCTTTATACTTAATTGCTAAAGCCATATCGTCTTTGGTGATTTTCTTTCTCTTTGCATGTTTTGCAAATTTCAAAGCCTGTTGGGTAAGTTCAGTTGCTACTTCCTCTAAGTTCAAAATTAATAGGTCAACAGCGTTTCGTGCTACGATATTTGCTCCACTTTTCTTCATGAGTTTTCGAAGTGGACTCCATGCAAAAGATCTTTTCTTCTTTGCCATTTTGAATTCCTCCGCAGAATGCTAAATCCTTTGCTAGGATTTAACAAACCACAATGAAAATACTACAACTCATATATTTAAACTTTTTCACGTTTCCGTTAAAATTTGAAGTGATACAAACCACTCGACAAAAATTATGGGAAAAAACGAGTCGAAAAATTACCCATTTTTCCCGCTTATTTGCATAACAAAAAATCAAAAATAGTTAAAATTTGAAACATATGAGTGATTTCTGGTGAAAATTTTCATTATTTAACAATTAAACGTCACATTTTCTATTCTATCATAAAAAATGAAAATTTTGAATCTAAATACTTATTAGTGAAAGTCCCACACATATTACTGAAATTGGGTTAATAAATACTATTTTCT
>JAEOUK010000415.1 GCA_016839385.1 Promethearchaeota archaeon | reverse complement strand
TTAGTGAAGGTAACGAGTAGAGCTGCTGAGCTCGATAATCCTGATTTTTGCGGTACATCATTCCTCAAAATCCCAGAGAATCCTAAATTAGGGCTTTTATTTTTTAAAAGTCCCCTTTTAATAAAAACATTCAAAACTGCTTTTAGATAATCATTTTTACCTAATTCAAATAAATCTTTTCTTTTTTTAGCACTAATAGGAATTTGGATGATATTTTTGTAGATTTTGTCATCAAGGCGGATATCTCCTTGAGAATTCAGTTCCCCTTGAATGTAACATCTCTTGTTTATAGCTGCAGGAATAACAGCTAAGTGTAAATAATCTTGATGTTCACCAAATAGACATACTCGACCTGGTGCAGAAACTTGTAACATAGATATGAGAAAAAATGAAGAAATAAAATTTTTACTTGAGTTCTTCAATGAATTGTTCAAAAATGCGATTTACACGTTCAGCGGTAGGACCTGACCCTTCTACGCCATTTTCAGAAACAATTATTTTGCCATTTAGGATACTAATAGTGTTACTTTCTGGTTGGAATTTGATCTGTCCTGCAGGAAACATTTTTGCAATCCTTTCTCCAAGTTCTTCCATGGGGAATGGGGGTTCCTCTTGAAATATTTTAGTCCATATATTTCCATGCACAACAATCTTTGTAAACTTCATTTGATCCTCATCAACAACGTTATTAAGAATAATGGATCCAGAACTCAAATCGTATCCTGTCAATTCTCCAACATAATAATGATCGGGATCCCCTAGCTCAACTTTAACTCGTTTTTCTGCTAAGGCATTCATTTCACGATTGAAATTAACATTAATTTTGAGTGTTGACATTTTTTTTTCCTTCTTGAAAAAGGATTGGTATTCATAGTTGATTAAATTTTTCAAAATGGGGAATAGATTTCACAAATTCAAATTTTTTAATAACAGATCGAAATTATCATTGGTTTTTGCACTCATGGGAATCACCTTGATGTTCGGATTAATTTTCTTTGCGTCTTCTATCATTCGATTTATATCTGTTCCCAGAATCCCCATTAAATCAATTTTGTTGATAATAATAATTTCACTCATTTTTACCAACAAAGGATGCTTGATTATTACATGTTCCCCTTCTGTCACTGATACAACAAGAATTCTTTTATCCACTCCTAAGATGAAATCACTTGGGCAAATTAAATTTCCTACATTCTCTACAAATAATACATCAATATCATTTAATGGCAAGTTTTGTATTACTTTGTGGATGTGATATGCATTTAAAGCACATTCTCGTCCAGTATTAATCTGGATAGTACTTGCTCCGTGTTTTTCAATTCTGTCAGCATCAATACGTGTTGTAACATCACCACATATTACATACACGTTCTTATCCTTTGATATATATTCAACAATTTTTTCTAAAATTGCAGTTTTTCCAGCACCTATTGCTCCAACAACGTCAAATGTTTTGATATTATGAGATTTCAAGGTTTTATGATTACGTTCTGCCAACTCATTGTTGTCTCTAGTCAAATCTTCATTCATTTCTAAGATTCGGGGAATCTGTCTCTCTTCTGACATAGCTAGGAAGATAAATTAATGACAGTTTTTTAGGTTTATTGGATTATTTTATTTTATTGATTAGCAAATGGATATTCCAAAAGATTCGATCATTCTCGCCAAAACTCATCCTCCTATGTACCTAATCCACAAATATTGGGCAAGAAAACCTCACAATGTTGTAAAAGCATATATTGAAAAATATACACAACCTGGAGATGTTGTTTTAGATCCCTTTTGCGGTTCGGGAGTAACTGTAATAGAGAGTTTTTTTACAGGTAGACAAGCGATTGGTGTAGATTTGAATCCGTTTTCTTTATTTCTCTCAAGTACAACCGTTTCTCCTGTTAATATTGAGTTATTTCAGAAGATTTTTAATAAAATCTTGGAAGATTTAAGTAATGAAACTGAATTCTTTTATGGAATTACATGCCCCTATTGTGGAATACCTACAACGATTACTCAGTTGATATGGAGAAACACCGAACAAGATTCTCAAAAACCTCCAAAAGAACAAATTATGGAAATCCGAATCAACTGTACGCGTTGTAATTTTAAGAATCATATCATTAACAAAGAAGAATATCCCGAAGTATATCAAAAGGAAAATACTCGATCTGATGACATTCAATCAAAATTTGAGAAATTAAGAGATAAATTTCAGGTCATTGTTCCAAAAATTTCTCTGAAATACACTAGTGGAGTAAAATTTAAACAGATTCGCCATTATCTCATCAAAGATCCAGATGGACAAAATCTATTCACAAAACGCAATTTACTTGTTCTGGCTATATTGAAAAAAAAGATTGACAAACATGCACCTATTAACTCATCTGATCGGGAATTGCAAGCAATTCGTAACCTATTATTACTCACTTTTACTTCCAATTTAGGGCAATCTAGCAAAATGGTTTGGGTTATATCTCGCAGGAAAAACAATGAACAAAAAAAGAAAGAAGTGGGTTCTTGGACACATCATTTCTTTTGGAATCCTCATGAATTTTTTGAGATCAATCCTATTGTTGGATTTTTTATAAGAGGTAAAAAGACATTACGAGCTCAAACAAATTTACAGCAACGTTTAAAAAAGAATAATATTGATTCCATGTATTTAACACACAGTTGGAACGATTTTTCTAATTATGGTGATAACCACAAGATACTTCTGATGCAGATTTCCTCGGAATCAATGCCCCTTCCAGATAACAGCGTAGATTATATTTTTACTGATCCACCATATGGAGATTCGATTCAATATTTTGAATTGACGAAAATTTGGAATGATTGGTTGGATTTTTCAACGGAAATAAATGAACACGCTGAAATTATTATTAATTCTCATCAAAAAAAATCAAAGGAGGACTATTTTCAAAATTTGACTACTGTTTTCAAAGAATGCTATCGTATATTGAAGAAAGATCGATATATGACTATAACTTTTCATAACACTGATATCTATATTAGAAATGGATTAATTAAGGCTGCATATAACGCGGGATTTAAGTTGGATTCTTTACTTTTTCAGATGCCTCCTCGTAACTCTCTGAAATCATACTTGCATTATGAAAAAACCCCTGCTGGAGATTATTTTCTTCGATTTAAGAAAGTGTATATGTCTGAACTTTCTTCACATAAAATGAAATTTAATGAGCTTCAGAAATATATTAGATTAACAATTATTGATATATTACAAACAAGAGGAGAACCTACCCCATTAACCATAATATATAACTGCATTGATGAAAAACTCGCCAAAATTGGACAATTTCCACTAGAAGACACCTCTATAGTTGAAAAAATAATACGTTCAATGCAGGATTCATGTGAGATAAATATAGACCGAAATCAATATATGTGGTTTATAAATTCAGTGAATAAAATAACAAAAACCTCACTAACTCAACGTATCTCTACTTATCTTGAAAAAATTGAAAATATAAACAAGAAACCTTATTTTCAAGTATATAATTCTGTCTATAAGCATTTCAATGGGTACGAAACTCCAGATCGAAGGCACTTGACAGAGCTAATTGAAAAAACAAAAAAAGGGATTAAAAATTTCGACGAAACGTGCGATTGATAATTAATCCTCCAAGAGCCCCAATAATACTGCCAAAATTTTGAGGAAATGAAATTACAGTAAGTCGTCCCCCAATAATCATAATCAAATTTATAATACCTATAATCCCGCTGATACCGACAAATATCCAAATAATATTTTTCATTTTTATTCGAATGGGAATTAAATACAAAAACATTGTCACTTGTTGTTGAGGAAATAGGAGTGCGATGAAAACAACCAATCCGATATAAGCTCCCCAAGAGGAATAAAATTGAACCACTTCAATACCAGGTAATAAAAGACTGGAAATCCATTGGATGACCAAAATTCCGCCACTAGTTAATATTCCGCTTAGAAAGTATATTTTCAACAACATTTTCCAACCCCAACGTGTTTCAATCATTCTCCCTATGAAAAACAGCATTAATATGTCTAAAATCAAAAAAAAGAAACCAAATAGCGATGGGGCAGTCGGAATAAAAATTGCTGTAATAAAGGTCCAATAATTATAACTTCCAATGTAATCTGAAATTGATAAATATACATAATTTGAAAGACCACCAGCAATGCTGTCTAATACGAAGACGATTAAAAAAAATACACAATTTGCTAGCATCAATCCATAAGTCCCATAAGGTTTAGCTTGCATTCCAAGTAGGGAAGTGACTTGCGGTCGTGATCGATTAATTCTATTACGAATTCTTGGAGTTCTTACTTTTCTGCTAGGTTCAGATCTAATATATGTCTCTGCAGGATAATCAGAATAAATTTTTGCAGGTGGTTGTTCTTCTCGAGATTTGACTTTATAGGGATCG
>JAEOUK010000073.1 GCA_016839385.1 Promethearchaeota archaeon | reverse complement strand
GATCATAGGCTTTACGTCGTTCGTCATCGCTTAAAACGGAATATGCTTCTTGAATCTCCTTAAATTTTTCTTTTGCTTCTTCTTTTTTTTCTTTTGGTGCTCGGTCTGGGTGGTATTTCAGTGCAAGTCTTCTAAATGCCTGTTTAATATCATCTTTACTCGAATCCTTACTTACGCCAAGAACTTCATAGTAATCTCTTTTCTTTGTGCTCATCTTGGTTACCTATGATCATGATTAATTGAAAAATATAAAAAAAGGTTGAGAAATTATCGAATAACCCTTAGAGTTAATCTTCTTCTTCCCAATCAACATCTACTGACTTTCTCTTTTTCTTTTTCTTCGGATCGTCCTCGTATGTTGCTCCGCCGGTTCCTTGTTGTTTAGCTGCTTCTTGTGCTGCTCGAGCGAAATCATCTGGATTCATTCCACCCATACCTCCTGGACCAGCTTGTTGCCCATAGATTTTTGTCCCGAATTTCTGTAACGATTCATTAAGAGCATCATATGTAGATTTTATGCGATCGTGGTCTTCTGATTTTAATGCTTCTTTCACATCGTCAATAGTGCGTAGTAATTCATTCTTCAGATCTTCATCGAGTTTATCCGCATGTTCTTTCATCAGTTTCTCTGCTTGATAAGTCATTTGTTCAGCATTGTTCTTGGTTTCTACTCGTTCTTTCTTTACGAGGTCTTCTTCTTCGTATTTTTTAGCTTCATCCACCATTTTTTGCACGTCATCTTCACTTAAACCTCCTTTATTACGTTCAATGGTGATTTTCTGCTCTTTCCCAGTTCCTAGATCCTTAGCAGTTACATTTACGATACCGTTCTCGTCAATTTCGAATTTCACTTCGATTTGAGGAATTCCACGAGGAGCTGGAGGAATTCCTTCTAAGCGGAATCGACCAAGAGATAAGTTATCTGCAGCCATAGGACGTTCTCCTTGCAATACATTTATTTCTACTGCAGGTTGGTTATCTGCTGCAGTGGAGAACACTTTCGCGCGTTCACAAGGTACTGTAGTATTTCTTTCAATCAACGGAGTTCGCACTCCACCAAGAGTTTCAATTCCAAGGGTTAATGGAGTAACATCAAGGAGCAATAATTCATCCACTTCTCCAGCCATGACTGCTCCTTGAATAGCTGCACCAATGGACACGCATTCCATAGGATCAACACTACGTTCTGGTTCTTTTCCAAAGAAACTTTTGAATGATTCTCTAACACTAGGCATCCGAGTTGGCCCTCCAACAAGAATTACCTTGTCAATTTGACTTGGTGACACACTTGCATCATCAATTGCACGTTGCATAGGAGCTTTTAGTCGATTTAAAGTCGGTGCAATTAATTCTTCTAATTTAGCACGTGTCAATTCAATGTCTAAGTGTAGAGGTCCATCTTCATTTTGTGAAATGAATGGTAGATTTATGTTCGTTGAATAGGAAGTTGATAGTTCTATTTTTGCTTTTTCACCAGCTTCTAATACTCGAGCCATTGCAGTAGAATCGCCACTAAGGTCAACACCGTTCTTCTTCTTGAATTCTGATACTACCCAATTCACAATATGTCTATCCATATCCGTTCCACCTAATTTGGTATCTCCAGAGGTCGAAATCACTTCAAATACACCCTGATGACGACCATCATCCATCTTTACCGAACCCATTTCCATGATTGTGACATCAAAAGTTCCCCCACCGAGGTCCAGTACACATATTTTGAGACTTTTCTCCTTACTTTTATCAAGACCATAAGCTAAACAAGCAGCAGTAGGTTCATTGATGATTCGTACAACATCCAAACCAGCTATAGTTCCAGCATCTTTAGTTGCAGTTCGTTGTGCATCATTGAAATACGCTGGTACGGTAATTACAGCTTTTTTAATTGGCTCTCCAACATAAGCTTCGGTGTCTTGTTTAATTTTTTGTAAGATCATTGCAGAAATTTCTTGAGGTGAGAATTCTTTATCATCAATTTTTACTTTGTAATTTTCTCCCATTTTGCGTTTGATAGATCGAATGGTTCGATCTGGATTTGAGACAGCTTGACGTCTAGCAGGCTCTCCAATAAGTCTAGTTCCATCTTTTGTCCATGCGACATAAGAAGGAAATGCTTTTCCTCCAAGACTGACGCCTTCAGCGCTTGGAATAACTTCTGGTTTGCCTCCTACGATTATAGCTGCTGCGGAGTTGCTAGTCCCAAGATCGATTCCAATGATTTTTTCTTTTTTTGTTTTCGTATCTGACATGTTTATCACTTTGTTAACTTTTGGTTAATTAAAATTATAATATAGGATAACACAATTTTTCTTAAAAAGATAACGATTTTATAATCTAAAATTCCATACTCAATAGTAAATCAAAGGGAATAACTTAAAGGAGATTTACATATATAAAAAAATCTATTCATTAACTGATGGTACTTGGAAAACTAAACAATAATGATGATGTACATTGCTGATATAAGTATTTGGATACCCCCAAATTCCTAATTTCTTATCACTTTGACACCAAATCATCTCTTGACGTAAATTCCAACCCCGTTCTCCCATGCTTAAAGCGAATTCCCACGCCAACGGATAGAATTGTTGCTTAGCTTTAAGTGTATTTTGCATAATCACAACACAATATGCTTCTGGTTTCATTTTCTCTCTAATTTTATCATAAATTGCCAGAAGTTTTTCCATGAATTCTTCATAATCTGTTAAGTTTCCTAAATCGTCATTAAGTGAACTAAATGTAGCATCATAACCTTTCTTAATGCGGTCCTTTTGAGTTGATTCAGATCCACCTCGTGAATGTCCTAACATATCCCAATAGGGAGGGCTACTTATACAAAAATCAAATTTTGGTAAGTAGTTTAAGGTATGTATCTTTTGGATATCTCCGAGAATAATGTATTGTTTAGTACGTTTAGCTCCAATTTTAGCCCATTTTTCTGATATTTCAAATCCAATTGCATTTCTTTCCACAGATTCTGCCGCTACTAAGGTGGATGCGGTTCCACAAAAGGGATCCAAAATCCATGCTCCTTTTTTGGTGAAGAATTTAATAAACCTTGAAATTAAATCTTCTGGATATTTGGCTGGATGCAAGTCTTCTCCTCTCTTCTTATCACGAGGTTTAGGCTTGTGGACAAACCAACTACGCGAAAAATGAATCCATTCTTTACCAGTGAGATGATTCAATGTATTTCTAGGGTGATAAGTTCCTCTTTCAGATACAATTTTTATTTCGGGCTCATCTATTTTTTGAAAACTAGCCGGAAACGAATTTTCCACAATGTTTTCGATCCGTATTAGGTTTTGGAGATCCATCCTATGAGGTAAAACTCTTCATATAAAATAAATACTTACTCAATAATGCTAGTTGGATATCCATTCAAGTGTGCAGTATTTCGTAGATTTTTTCTGCTAACATTTCAAAGCTAAAAGGTTTTGCAATGAAATGTGTGTCCTTATATAAAATTCCGTATTTTGCAATAACTTTGTCTGTATATCCTGATACAAATAAGACTTTCATATTTGGATCCAATTTTTTCAATTCATTAGCCAATTCGTTACCTTTTATTCCTTTCATAACAATATCCGTAAACAATAAATTAATCTTATTGTTGTGTTTTTTGAAAAACTTAATTGCTTCATACCCATTGCCAAAACTAACTACTTCATAATTGAGTCGCTTCAACATTCCAATTGTTGTGGAACGAACTGCAGTATCGTCTTCTACTACTAAGATTAATTCCCGATCACCCCTTTGGATTTGTTTATCCGAAATCCTAACAGATTGTATTTCTGAAGTGTTAGAAGTCGGGATACCCAACAAAAACGAGCTCCCTACTCCTTCTTTGGAATCCACCTTTAAAAATCCATTAAACTGTTTTACAGCACCATATGCCATTGATAGCCCTAAGCCCGTCCCTTCTCCACGCTCTTTAGTAGTAAAAAATGGCTCAAAAAGATGTTTTTTTACTTCTTCATTCATTCCTACTCCGGAATCCTTTATTGATATGCAGGAATATTCTGTATTGCTCTCTTTAACATTAGGATAATGGTGTTTATTATCATCGGTAATCTTTAAATGATATGTGGAAATTTCTAGCAGACCTCCTAAGGGCATTGCATCCCGTGCATTTAACACCAAATTCACCAATATTTGATCAAATAATCCCATGTCCACATAGATGTTTCCACATTGAGGATCTAAATCAAGTTTGATTGTAATATCAGAATCATTGCCAATTAATCTATGGAAGATCTCTTTAAGTTCTTCTAATCGCTGGTTGACGTCAATGTGCTTCAGATGAATTACATTTTTTCTCCCAATTGCTAATAATTGTTTTGTTAGACGAGATGCATTATTTGCTGCATCTGAAATTTCTCTCAGTAGTGCTTTATCCTCATGATCTACACGATTCTTTAATTCTATCAATTCTGCATTTCCCAGAATTATCGTCAACAAATAGTTAAATTCATGAGCAATTCCTCCTGCGAGTCTCCCTACTGAATCCAACTTTTGTGCATGTTGATATTTTTGCTCCAGATCCTCTTTTGAATCTTTTAAATTTTGTTCATATTCTTTCCGTGCTGTTATATCATGAAAAATTATTATAAAACCAACATATCTTTTCAATCTATAGAAATTGACTCTCTTTACTTCAAAATAAGCAATTCCATCCCATAAAGAAAGTGATATCTCTCTTCTTTCCTCACTTTCTGATTGTGCAAATTTGGATAGTGCAGGATGCTGAATAAATATTTTCGAAGGAGTTTTTCCTATAACTTCAGTTTTGTTCATCACTCCCAAAATGTTCATTAATTCTTTATTTAAATCGAGTAGAGAATCTTTATTATTAAAAATGCAATACCCATCACCAATATTCTTAATGATAATTTTATTAGCAGCCGGTAAAAGTTCAAACATTTGCAATGGTCCGACTGCAATAAAGATTAAGATATTTGCGAATGCAAACAACACTAAATTGATTTCAATTGAATATCTAAAAAATCCTAATTGTATTCCCCAAATAAAAATAATAAATTGGAAAATAATTATGAAATAACTCCCGATAATCAATATAGACTGTTTTTTTATTAGATGACTACGTGATTTCAAAAATAAATTTCTTGCGAACAAGCCAATCGGAAATAATGAGATAAGAAAACTTTCAACAACTATTGCCCTTAAGTACAATCCTACATCATTGACTAGAAGTGTAAAATTCTCATCAATGATCCAAATATTATAGTTATAACGAAAAAAGGGATGATCGGTATAAATGAATACAGGAACCAGTTGGAGTATAGAGAATATAATGACAAAGAAGTATAATTTCTTATGTTCAAAGTAATGGAATCCATTAAACTCAGCAGAAAATAACAAGTACGAAATCAGAATTCCAAATAAACATAAAATGATACGTGTGTCCCAGAATATCTTGTCCTCTAAATTTGGGGAAAATGCAGCAATTATATATGCAATTATCCAACCGATCTGAAATATAAGCCCAATTGCGTAAAATAATGCTTTCTTATCTGCTGTCATCCTCAAAAGAAGATAGGATGCAATCCCAAACAGGAAAAGCACTAATATCATGTAAAGCGATATGATTACGTAACTGGGAAGGAAACTCATTATTGAATTGATAATGGGATTTTTTTCCCTTTATGATTATGGACAAATATGAACAAAATATTTCAAAATTACCGCGTGTATAATCTAGAAGGATTAGGATGTTACTTTTTGAATCATTGATTCTGCGTTCTGTGCTTTTATTTTTAATTGCATTAATTCATCAATTTCCTTTTTCACGTTAGTATGATCTAAACCTACTTTATTGTAGAATTGTGCACGTTTAGAATCCTCTTTATTTGGTAGACCAAATCCACGTGCTATCCAATAAATGAGATTTACAAACATTTTGGAAGGACCTGATATTTCCTTTGCTTTTCGTAGAGTATCGAGAGTTTCTTTGTCCCATCCACCAAGCAAGGCGTGACTTGGGAAAAATATTGCGAATGGACCTATTATCAATGCTGCTATAATCATCAAAATGGATGCTAATGTCGTACTCATATAATTTCCTAACCAAGGTAAAAGATAGACTTGCCCTAATACCAATAAAATGATCTCAACTGTAGCTGCGATTAATGGAGAAACTGTTGCTTGCCAATGATTAATTTTTAGATCTGGGATGCGTTTCTTCACCAGGACCAGACTGATAATCCATTTAATTACCCAACCAAGACCTATCGAAATTATAAATGCAATACCCCCAATCGATGGAAAAAATCTAAGAAGCAAGAATAAGGATCCAATTCGTATTGTTTGCTCTGCAAGAATTCCAAGAATTGTATATTCTGGTTTACCTGATGCAATCAAAACTGTATCATTCACTCGGGATAAAACTTCAAACCATCTGAATGCTACCATAATTTGGATTAAAATAATAGCATTCCTGTAATAGGATCCTGCAATATTTGCTAAAAGTGGAGCAATTGCGATTATAAATGCTCCTAAGAAACCATTTACCATAGAACTCCACCGATATTGTCTATTTATATAATTTCGAGTGAGTGCATATTTTCCATTATGGTAAGCTTCTGCTAAAGAACTAGTAGTTGGGAATGAAAATGTAGACAGAGCTCCTGAAATCAACTGAGCAACATAAAATAATCCTATAATAGTTGAATAATTCGGTAGGAATTTAGTGTATATGATAACTACAATTAGGTTTGCACCTGGAACGATAAGTCCCGGAATCATAGAACGTAATCCGAACCATAAAGACTTTTTCACTACATCTTTGTCGAATCGAGGTACGAATAAGTCGATCATTTTAATTTTCGGATCCACTGTTCTTTGTAAGACAGGTAGTGTCCATTTAGCTGCAATCCATGCTGCAATAAAATCGTCAGCATAAGCACCTATTATCGACCCTAATGTAATACCCATTAATTCTCCCAAACCAGGAAGAGCTCGACCAAGATATTTTCCTGCAAAAACAAAAGCAATTCTAGTAGAACTTTCTAATACTACTCCCTGGAAAAATCTAACCATTGAAGATTTATGAAATTGTTGATATGATTCCAAAGTAGCCCGAAACACTCCTAAAAAGCCCGGATATTGGATAGTGGAATGTAGAAGGAAGAACCAAGAAGCATATGCTAAATCCCCTTCAGTTACTCCTCCATAAAGAACCCATGCAGCAATTCCAGTAATCTGGATTAATCCAGTAAACATTTGAAACCAAATGAAAAATCTAATGTATTGAAGCGATTTGCGTGGTTCGCGTACTGCAATTTCTCCAATGAACCTTTGAAGAGCTGCTCCAATTCCCAAATCTGCAATCACAAACGTCAAATAGAACAATTGAGAGGTCATGTCTTGCCATCCCAGAGTTTCTGGAAATGGATAAACGTATCTGGGTAAAATATAGAGATTTATCACGACTCCGAACAATATGGTGAGAACTATTAGCGTTAAGTTGTACAGCAAACCGCCTAAAGGTCTATGGAAGCCGATCTCGTCCCAGAGACATTCTTCAGTTTTACAGCCTTCTAACTTGGCATCTACTTGTACAGCTTTACTCTTAGCTCTCATAACTCAACACCTACCATAGATTAAGGAGGTTAGTATAATTGTTCGTTTGTTTGTTTAACTAATTATCTAAGGTAATAATTAATTTTTATTACCTAATAAAATTATGGATGGTATTTAATCAAACAGTATGCCAATATTTCCAATAATTTGCTGTAATATGCACATATTATATTCTGTCGGAAGAAATTGTCAATTAAATGACACTGTATAGGTTTTTAATTCCCTTAAAAAGTCAAAACGGAAATTTGAAAAATCTTCAGTAAGAATTGCATTATATGGATAATTATCATTTTTCAAAGGTGGAACCAAAAGATGTTACAGACTACGGCTCTACGAAGACAAATATTCGTGTTTTAATTAATCCGGAAACTGCTCCAAATTTCATCATGCGGCGATTTGAAATTGGACCCGGTGGTCACATCGGCGTTCACGGACACTGGAATGAACATGAAATCTATGTAATTGAAGGGGAAATGGATTTGATAGACAAGGATGGCAATAAAACTCATGTAGTAAAAGATGACTTCATATACATGCCTCCAGATGAACCACATGGATATAAGAATTGCACAGATAGACGTGTAGTATTTCTATGCGTTGTTCCGAAGAAAAAGGAATAGTAAATTATGAAAGAAATGGAATTGCCCGATGGGCAGAAGATTTTCTATCTGGATAAGATGACTGCTGATTATGTAGTAAACGAGATCTTCAATGATAATGTGTATCTTCAGCATGGAATATCAATTCAAGACGGAGATGTGATTTTTGATATTGGAGCGAATATGGGAATAGCGAGTTTATATTTTGCTCAACAAGCAAAAAAATTACAAATTTTCACCTTTGAGCCTGTGCCTGCAATTTTTGAGGTTTTGAAAGCGAATATGGAAAAAATCTCTGAATCTCACACCATTAAAAACTACAATATCGGATTATCTGAGGTTGCGGGAACAACTGAGATAAATTTTTTACCAAATTCATCGGGGGATTCTGCAATCATTCCTTTAGACCAGGACTATAAGGTTAGGAAAATGATGGAACATTATAATGAAACAGTAGTAGCATTTAGCTCAGCTGCAAAATATATCCCGAAATTTCTACGAAAATTTGTTGTTAAGACATTTGTAAAACAATGGCAAAAAGGAAAGAAAATTCCCTGTCAATTAAGGACACTTTCAGAAATAATTAAGGAAAATCAGATTAAACGTATTGATTTACTCAAAATCGATGCAGAGAATTACGAACAACATGTTATTGATGGGATAGAGAACGAAGATTGGGATAAAATTCAACAGATCGCAATGGAAGTGCACACTCACATTAAAGGTGGAGAAAACTTATTACAGGAATTAAAGGAGTTGTTTATAAGCAAAGGATTCACTTGTTATGATGGAGAAGAAAGCTTGGAAACTCTATGGGGAGTATATATGCTATATGCTAAGAGATAAAGAAGTTCTAAGGGAAATATAGGAAGAAAAATCAAATTTAGAGGGTTACGAATTTTTTAATCTCTCAAATTGGATATTTAATTTTTTTTTTGCATAATATAGAAATCCTACTAATTCTATCAACGAAATTAGGATAAAGAATGAAAATGCGGGAATTTTTTTAAATTCGACTGTGATGATAATACTTTCGGATTGAACTGTCTCAAAAATAATGTTAATTGAAGTTACGGATATTTCATACACTCCTTCATCTGGAAAATGCACTAAAATTTCCGAAATGGGAGTAGGATCATAGAATTCTCCATTAATATACACATTATAATAATCCGCATCCGGAACATCATCCCACTCGATAAGAAGTTCGTTTTCATGAATAGTCTGAGATGGTGTTGATATAACAGGTATTCCCAATTCTGTAATGGCGACATATACAACATCTTCCGCAATTCCGAATCTCGTTCCATCGTCTGCATAAAATCTGAAAATATGCAATCCTACAGGAAGCTGATTAATTTCAAGCATAACAAATAACCCATCTTCCCACTGTCCCTCTTCCCAAAGAACATTGTTTCTAGTTACTCGATATTCAGTTAATCCGTCTATTATTGTACTATCGTATAATTCCCAATATAATAAAGCACAAGTACCACCTTGCGTGACTACTTTGTCTGGAGGATAGGATATCTGTGGCATTCCTGATGAATACATGGGTTTATAATCGTACTGAGATGAAGAATTAATCTGATAAGGTGTATCCCAATGAATGTTATCAGTTGTGGTAGATGCTGGGTAACGGGTGGTATAATCTCCCCAGTAATTGCCTAAGGAACTGCTATTCCAATTGTTGACTCCATTATCTCGCGCACAACTCAATGAGCATTGAATTATTTTATTCATGT
Source organism: Promethearchaeota archaeon (assembly GCA_016839385.1). The sequence continues at coordinate 526 of JAEOUK010000073.1, read as the reverse complement.
AAATAAGATTGTCGGATGAGTCAATCACATCCATGCCTACATAAGAATTTTCTATAAGATTTCCTCTAACTATTATTTCCGTAGAATTCTTTAATGTAATACCATATCCACTTGTTTCATTTATCAAATTCTTCTCAATCACAGCGTGACTGCTGGAGTTCAATACAATTCCGTTTTCTCCCCTATTGATTGTATTATAATGAATATATGCGTTATTGGATTGAATATCCACATCAATACCAATTTTATTGTTCTCAAGAGTGTTGTATGTTAGATTTGAAAATTTTGCCTGAATATAACATGATATTCCAACCCATGCATCTGAAATTAAATTTCTGGAAGCGATATTACTACAAGAATTTTCAAATAAAATACCATTTCCATTATCAGATTTAATTATATTTTGGTCTATAATATTGAAGTTCGAGTTATTCTCTAAAGCCATTCCATGTGTGTTATTTCCAATATAGTTTTGAAATATCTTGTTGTTTGATGAGTTAAAGAAGTAGATACCGATGAAATTATT
>JAEOUK010000414.1 GCA_016839385.1 Promethearchaeota archaeon | reverse complement strand
CGATCGTAGAACTTTGGATGATTGATTTCATCTGTGTGGCGTTTGATGCAGTTGTAAATCATGCAACAAAGATCTATGATTTTTCTGGAAAGCGTTGGAAAGTTCCGTTAGTAATACGTGCACCGTGCGGAGGTGGGCTTTATGACGGAGGACAACACCAGCAAATGTTGCATGGGTCCATTGCTTCTATTCCAGGCATTAAAATAGTAATTCCAAGTAATCCAGCGGACGCAGGTAGATTAATGCTTGCTGCAATCCAAGACGAAAATCCCGTGATATTTCTTGAACCAAAATTACTCTCTGACCACCTTTTATATTATTTAGGCGGTAGAGGGAGAGATACCATAGAATTTAACGTTCCTTTAAACGGTATTGAGGGAGAAGTGCCAGATTCATGGGAATCGTTAGAAATTGGTAAATCGAAAATTCTCAGAGTAGGAACAGATCTTACTATTGTCTCGTTAGGAGTCAGTGTACATCGCTGTATGGATGCAGCAAAAGAATTGGAAAAAGAAGGAATTTCTGCTGAAGTAATAGATCTTAGAAGTGTAGTACCATTTGATGTCGAGGGAATTCGCGCTAGTGTACAAAAAACAGGAAAATTACTCGTGGTTGATGAGGACTACAAACAATTCGGTCTAACTGCAGAAATTGCCGCATGTTTGCTTGAACTTGGAGTTAAATTTGAGTATGGTCGAGTTGCAACTGAAGGTACCATTCCTTTTTCAAGAGATTTGGAAGATGAAATGTTACCAAATACTGCAAGAATTTTAGCACAATGTAAAAAATTGATGAAAAAATAAAAACTTAGGTACCTACTCCAAATAGCAACTCAATGACTTTGCCTATACCGAATGAGACTCCAAAAGCGAATCCACCCACAAGCAACATTTCGATACCTGAAATAAACCAATTTTTTCCAGTAACAAATTTCTTCAATGCACCAGCTAGGAATAAACCTGCTACAGTGACAACTGAAGCAATGATGAACTTACCTTGAGGAAGGACCGCATCAAAAGGTAATAATATCAAATACGGAAGAGTTGGAAATAATGATCCTAAGATAAACGCAAAGAAAATTACGATTGAATTCCGAATACCTGATTTTGTATTATCTACTTCAGCAACACCAAGTTCGGAAACCACCATTTCTTTAACCCAAAGATCTTTATTTGAGGTTATTTGTTCAACTATTTTTTCCAGTGTTTCTCCCATGAATCCTTTGTCCTCATATATATAACGGATTTCTTCTTTTTCGATTTCAGGGCATAATTTAATTTCTAATCTCTCTTGTTCTATTTCGTGATTATAGTAGTCCCTTTCCCCTTTACCGCTTATAAATTCACCCGCTGCCATACTCAAAGCTCCAGCAACTGCCGCTGCAAGAAGAGTTATTACAATGATTTGGGGTTCTTGACCACTGCCATAAATTCCAGCTAATAATGCGAAAATGGAAACAATTCCATCGTTGAGTCCAAATGTGATCTGTCTAATAATTTCTCCACCGCTAAGATGAAATTTGTCTTCGTAAGACATCTATTTCATCCCTCCAGATCGTTCGATTTTCATATAAAACCTTTCATCGTGACCACAAACCCTACAAAATTCTTCTGGTTCATTAAATACCAAATTTCCACAGACTCTGCATACAAATATCCTCTCTACATCTAAATCTTTTTCTTGTTTAAGAGCATCAAGGGCAAATTTCAGAGCCTTCTCATGACCTAATTCCACTTCTTCTGCCCAGGAAAATGACAGACGAGCAACTCTTGCGTCTTCTTCGTGCAATTCACTCCGAATGTCTTTAATAAAGCCCGGATACATTTTTTTTCCTTCATAATTCTCACTTTTAATTGAATCCATAACATTTTCTAAAGTTGAACCTACTTTGATATCGAATATTCCAGGATTAAATTTTTCATCAGAAACTAGTTTCAATGCATTCCCATGATTGCGATTGTGAAATTGTTCTGCTTGAACTAATGCTTTGAATAGATATGCAATATTTGGAAAACCTTCGTCCATCGCTTTTTTCCTATAGGCTTTATATTTCGTAATAGCTTCAGTTTCTCCGTTAATAGCATGTTGGAGTGAGTTCTTGGATTTAACTAGAGTCGTACTCATACATCAAAATCTGATCTACATTCTATTAAGAGTTATGTTGTACGCTAACTAATTTCAGTGATAATATCCAGATAGTACTGAAAGTAATATCTTCAATCGCCTTGTTTTTTTTCAATTAATTGAGAGATTGTTGACAAATGACCTTAGATGAAAAATCACTAAGTGTTTCAAAGATAAAAAATCGAGCTTCCGTAGGTAAAATATCATTTGTGGGTAGTCCCGCAGTTGGAAAAACTACTCTTATGAAATTGTTAACACAGAAACATATTGAGAAGAAATATAATCCCACGCAGGGTTTTGACCTTGGTACATTGGATTTTGAAGGCATTAAATTGAAAATTTGGGATTTTGGAGGTCAAAAAGCATATTTAAAGCATTATATGAGTCAATATATCCAAGGGTCGGATATTGTGTTTGTAGTAACAGATTCCTCACCAAAAAATGTTCTAAGCACCAAGGAATTAGTTTCTCATACAAAATCACTATTCCCTGAGGATTGTGCAAAAATTGTTGCATTAGCCAACAAACAAGACATTGATGGGCATTTAGAACCAAAGATAGTCAAAGACGTATTGCAAGTGCCCACTTATGGAATAACTGCAATAGATAACGAACAGCGGAGAATATTAGTAGAAATTATTAATGTAATCATGGAAGAAATTGAGAAGGAGAAAGGTGAGTAGCTATGAATTTTGATGAAAGTGAAATTATCTCTGCAGCTATGCTCGGATTTGATATGATCGAAGGTCCAATTTTAAAGAATGTAGTAACTTTTGTAGAAAATGAGATTAATATCGATTATGAGAATTTCTTAATGAACTTTTATTTGAGTTTTCGAGGTGGAAATTCTGGATTAAAACCTACGGCAATTCTTTATGATGACTTCTATGTGGTTGCTTTTCCGAGGGGCCTAGAATTATGTGCCCTTTTCATGAAACCACGAAACATCAATATGAAATTAAAACGATTACATGAAATAGCGGAAGAAATTGTATATCAGATGGACGAAAAGGAAGAAATGTTGAAGCAAACAGAAAGTCCCAGCACATCCCAAGATTATGACGAAGTGAAACGAATTATTATGACCATGCTCGGGGGAGAATCACTTACAACTCCCGAAATTCGACGATATTTCAAAATGACTAATTCAGAAGTATGGAAAGTTATGTCGGAACTAGAAGAAAACCAACAAATTGCAAGGACAGAAAAAATTGGCAGAGCTTGGGCATGGACACGGATCTAAACCAACTTATTTTTAACTTATTTTTCATTTCTTTAAATATCAGGATCAGGTATCATGATATTTCGAATTTTTGTAACTAGATCATCATATCCTTGAATGAAACCACGTAAAGTTCGTTGTACAGCTCCATAAGTATCAAACTCATCAATAGTCATGCCATCTTCTTGGTAACATTTCTTCCATTCTATTGGAAAATTCTTTTCCAGTGTTTTAAGTATTTTTTTATTAACTGGGATATCTATACGGTTTTTAACCTCAATATCGCTACTGTTAAACCAAACTTGCCATTTATATGGCATTGTAAGAATCATGTCCCCTCCAATAAGCTCGGACCAGTGAAGATGATTTCGATAAGCGGCTGCAAGTAAGCGAGTTCTGAAACCTCGATTCTTGAAAATTTTATATGATTTTTTTATTGCAGCTACTCCTGGCCAATCAAGAACTCCTGGATCGACTATCACACCATTTTTATTTGCAACCACTTTCAACCAATCATCTTGTCTTCCAACCATTAACGTACACACTGGAGTCATTGAAGAGATATTCTTACCCTCCAATTGCCTTCTTTTCAAACCTCGCTCAACTGCTTCTCCAACTGCAACACATTGGGGAACTGAAAAACATATAGTGGCATTAATATTAACACCTTGGTAGGTAGCTTCCTCAATTGCTACAATTCCCGCTTTAGTTACAGGTATTTTGACAATAATATTTTCAGCTAGTGAATTGAAATGCATAGCTTGGGTCCACATTTTTTCTGCATCTCTCCAGTTCTTTGGATTCACTTGAATTGAAATCCGGCCTTTTTTTCCATTTTCTCGAATGAAAACGGGTTTTAATAGTTCAGCTCCCTTTTGGGTCATTTCTTCAATTAATTGCCATGTAACTTCGATTTCTCCATATTCTGGAAATTCTTTGATGATTTCAAAAATACGATCTTTCCAAAGAGAATATTCTTTTTGAAGTACATTTCCTACGATAACAGGATTATTCGTCGCACCTGAACAATCAGAATTTTTAAGAGAATAAGTTAATTCTTCCACAGAGCAGCTATCGTTCCAAATATCCGTCAAATAATTTGAAATTTCGGTGGTTTGTTGTAATTTTGTTTTCATAAAATGTCAACCTCAGAAATTTTTACAGGTCGGTGTTCCTCGAGAGATTTTTTCGCAGCCAAGGCAATTAAAACCGCTTGAAGTCCATCATATCCAGTAACTGAGGGTTCTGTATTATTTCGAATACGCTTAAAAAATTCAATCATTTCATCCTTATAACTTTGCATATACCTTTCAAGGAAGAAGTAATGTATTTTATCCATTTGAGTTGAGTTTGAAGTGAATAATTTAGCAGAATTCGGTGTATCATTATCCACGAGAATTGTTCCTTCAGAACCAAATACTTCAACTCTTTGATCATATCCGTATTTTGCTTGTCTAGAATTATCAATTACTGCTAAAGCTCCATTCTCAAAACGCAATATAGCAACTGCAGTATCGATATCAAAATCTGAAATACTTGGATCAATCAACGCTTCTCCAGCCGCGTAAACTTCTTGTACTTCAGAATTTGCCATGTAGCGAGCCATGTCCCAATCATGAATAGTCATATCAAAGAATAATCCTCCTGAACGTTTTAGGAATTCTAATGGAGGAGGAGCAGGATCCCGAGATGTAACCTTTATTATATGAGGTTGACCGATATCGCCTGCGTCAACAGATGTTTTAATTCGTCGAAAATTGTGATCAAATCGGCGATTGAATCCGATCATTAACTTTACATCGTTAGATTTCACTGCTTCTAAAGATTTTCGAATTTCTGAAAGGTTATTTCCAATTGGTTTCTCACAAAATATGTTTTTTTTTGCATTTGCTGCTTTGGTTATGAAATCAGAATGAGTATCAGTAGAAGTGCAAATAAGCACTGTAGTAATCTCAGTGTCTTTGAAGATTTTATTTGGATCGGTAGTTAGATGTATTCCACTATATTTTGCCAAATTTTCTCTTATCTGATCAATTTTCACATCAGCAATTGTCTTTATTTTGACGTCAGGGATGGAATGCAGTATATTTTCAATATGTATTAATCCGATTCGACCTGCTCCAATTAATCCAATTATGATAGGCTTTTTAATAATATTTCTCCTCGTTTAATATTAGATACCAGTTAAATTACGAATAGTATTTCTACCTTTTTTTGCATATTGTTTTGGATTTGCTAAAGAAGGATCTTGTTCCGCTTCTACGATTAGCCATCCATTATAATCACTTTGTCCAATAATTCTAAAAATGGATTTGAAATCGATGACTCCATCTCCCGGAACTGTAAAAGTGCCTAGTTTCACACCTTGGAGAAAAGAAAGTTTTTCATTTCTTACCTTTTCAACTATTTCTGACCGAACGTCTTTTAAATGAATGTGAACAATTCTATCGATATAATCTTCAACCAGTTTTATGGGATCCCCTCCAGCATAATGCATGTGCCCAATATCCGCAAGTAAATAGACGTACTCGGGATCGGTGAGTTGCATTAGTTTATCAATTTCTCTTCGAGATTGAACGACTGTGCCCATATGATGATGATATGCAATTTTCATATCATGCTCCAATGCTATTTTTCCGATAGATTCCAACCCAGATCTCAAAGATTCCCATTCACTTTCCATTAAAACTGGTTTATTATCAAACAAAGGGATATTCATTTGCCCTTGAATACTATGACCCTGTTCTGACACTACAATGATTCTTGCTCCAACAGATTTAAGGAACATTAAATGATTAATAAACGCCAACAGAGTCTTGCCTGGGTCGCTGTCTCCAGTAAAAAAGGAACTGAACCATTGAGATGCTATTTGAAGTTTATATGGTTTTAAAGCTTCAAGAAGTGTATCTGGATCCCGAGGAAATTTAGACCCTACTTCACATCCTGAGTAACCAGTTTCATGCATTTCCTGGATACATTGTTCAAAAGGAATATTACCACCTAATTCAGGCATGTCATCGTTAGTCCATCCAATAGGCGCAATTCCAACCCTTATCTTTGTTGAATCTAACATTATTTTAATAATCTCGTGCGGTTTTTACCTTTTCTTCCATATTTTTGTGTGCTTCATTAACTTTATTCATGGTACTGGTTTGTGCAATGCCGACTCTCCACCATGATTCATATCCACCAACTTGACTCCAGTGTTGAATCTTGATATCAATCAAAACTGTCCTATTAGCATTTTTCGCTTTAATTAAAGCCTCTTTAAGTTCATTTAAAGAATGAACGACATAGGAAATAGCCCCATAGCTTTCGGCATTCTTTGCATAATCTATTGGATGTATAGGGCCTTGTCTGTCAGAAAGACCTGTTTTCTGATTTCGATCTCGAAGATCGCATCCAAAACCTTCACTCCCCATTGATTGCTGCAAGTTTGAGATACTATTGAACCCTTGACTATCGAATAATAAAATTATGATTTTAGCGTTCTCCATTAAACTGGTGACAATTTCAGTGTGCATCATCAAGTACCCTCCATCTCCTTGGATTACATATACTTCAGCATTGGGATCGACATACTTTATACCTAAACCAGCAGCGATCTCATATCCCATTGTAGAATATGCATATTCAACGTGATAGGATTTGGGAGATTTGGAACGCCAGATTCGATGTAAGTCTCCCGGCATGCTTCCTGCAGCATTGACCACCACATCATATTCTTGCATATGTTTGTTTAAAATTCCAATTACAGCTGGTTGAGGTAAGAATCTTGAATCTTTTTCTGGTTGAGCTGCTGTTACTCTATCTACCTCTGCATCCCATTCTGCTTTCAATTTTTGTACATATTTTTGATATTCTTCTGTGGTTGAGTAATCTTTTAATTCATCTTTGAGGGCTAGTAACGCCTGCTTAGCGTCAGCAAGAATTGGGATTGCATCCATTTTATAAGCGTCAAAATTCGATACGTTAATGCTGATGATTTCTACATCCTTATTAAGAAAAGCTCCCTTAGAAATTGTCGTGAAATCCATTAGACGGGTACCTAATGCAATGATCAAATCCGCTTCTTTTGCTAGAATGTTTGCAGATTTTGTTCCAGTAACACCTATCCCACCTAAATTTTGTGGATGATCCCAACGTAAAGCACTTTTTCCTGCTTGTGTAAATGCAACGGGGATACTTGTATGTCTTACGAAAGTATCAAGGACATCATAAGCTAAAGAATAGTGAATTCCTCCACCTGCTATGATTAAGGGACGCTTTTTTGTTTTAAGTAGAGCAAGTATTATCTCTAAAGATTCAGAAGAGAGAGGACGTCGGTCGATTCTATGAACTCGTTTTTTGAAAAAACTTTCAGGATATTCGTATGCTTCTGTTTGAACATCTTGTGGAAGTGCGATACAAACAGCACCCGTCTCTGCAGGATCAGTTAAAACACGCATAGCATTTATTAATGAAGTCATTAATTGCTCAGGTCGGGTAATTCGATCCCAAAACTTACAGACAGGTTTAAACGCATCATTAGCGACAATATTTAAATTGTAACTTTGTTCTATTTGTTGCAACACTGGATCAGGTTGTCGATCTGCAAAGATATCTCCTGGTAATAATAAAACTGGAATACGATTTGATGTTGCACATGCTGCTCCTGTTATCATATTGGTTGCACCTGGACCAATCGAAGAAGTAACAGCAAAACACCCTAAGCGGTTTAAGTGTTTAGCAGCACCTATAGCAGTATGAACACCAGCTTGTTCATTTTGAATGCGATAGTATTTCAATAAATCGGGATTTTGTTCAAGAGCTTGCCCAATTCCACAGACTTGCCCATGTCCAAATATTCCGAATATCCCACGGATGAATTGATGCTTTTCTCCGTCTATTTCTACATATTGGTTGGCTAGAAATTTTACCAAAGCTTGTGCAGTTGTTAATTTAATAGTTTTTTTTACCATTTCAACATCATTTTTTTAACCAATGTTATTACTCTGGTGGCCAGATTTTAGAATTATTTTTGGGATCCAATACCCAAGTATGTTCTGGAATGAATTTGCGCGGATCCTCTGGTCCATAAGGATCTCCATCTAAATGTCGAATTGCCCATATATAATACATCGCATAACCGGGAGCTGATGTTTGAGAATGAACCACTCCATTTAATGCGAGTAAAGCATCTCCATTCCTTACAATGTGTGCTTTATCTGCACCATCCATGGAAAAACCAAATCCTTGAGGGGGAAGAAAGCGGTAATAATAAATTTCGGGTTGATTATGCCCGT
>JAEOUK010000413.1 GCA_016839385.1 Promethearchaeota archaeon | reverse complement strand
ATTTTTAATTTTTGAGTTACCTCTGGTAGTCCTTTCAATATCGATTGTGTTCCTTTTTCTTTCGCATATTCCTTTAATTCATTCATTGATACTCGTGTACCTTTTTTCGCTGAAAGATATCCTAAAAGAACTATAGCGACAGCTTCTTTCGCATGTTCAGGAGTAAATTCTGGCTCTTTATCTTTGAGAATACAATCAGCAAAATAATTGTCCTCATGAAACATTGAAATACTATAGTATTTCGGATAAGGTCCATGTTCCACGGAAATTTCGTAATATTCTCCTTTCTTTTGTGCATCTGGATGAGATGTAAAAATGGAAATTGGATTTTCCCACGAATGATCCTCTAAAATATGCCCTTCGGTTCCATGCAATTCGAGATTATTATTCAATGGGTGTACCGTGGTGGATGAAACCATTACTTCTATCATAGCGCCACTTGAGTAATGTAACAGCATAATTGCATTATCTTCTCCTTTAACAGGGGGGGAATCGTGCATTTTACCTAACCAAGCTTGCCCATATTTTACATCTCCGAGCAACCAATTTAATAATGCAAATTTGTGGACTCCTTGATCTGCTAAAACTCCTCCTCCTCCTCTATCATAAGTAAAATTCCATCTCTCAGGATTCATGAACTGATCGAGTGTGCAAAAAGCTCCTTCGTAAGTTCTTCCTAAGTAAACATCGCCGATATATCCCTGTTCTAAGAGATCTTTTATTTTTTGATGAGCAGGTAAAAATCGATGGTTTTCAGCAATCATGAATTTAACTCCCGCTTTTTTGGTGGCAGAGATCATCTCATCACATTCTTCGAGTGTAGGTGCCATGGGTTTTTCACAAAGTACGTGTTTACCACTTTCTGCAATCTTCTTAGCCGTTTCTGCATGCAGATAATGAGGAACTGCGATTAAAACTGCATCCAAATCACTTTTTAAAAATTCATCTAAATCTGTGTATGCGGTTGATTTATTACGCTTAGCAACTCTTTTTGCTGCTTTTTCATTAATATCACATACTGCTACATATTCAAAAAGAGCCTCTTCTCGGTTTTTTGCGCCTATAGTATGAAAATTTGCTGCATCTCCAGCCCCTATTACTCCAAACTTTAATCTATTCATAAATTTAACCTATGTGTGATTAGTTTCGTCAAGATTTTTAAAAAATACTTGCGAGATACCATACTTTCCAATGATCAATTATAAAAACTTTTTACTCAAAGAACTTTGGACATCTACCGAAAGAAGCATTTATCTCTGCATCTATCCATAATGGGTTTATGGGAAAATTTTTATTTGTACAACCTCACCCGGATGATTTAGAACTAAAATGCGGCCAAATTCTCCACTACTTATCTAAAAAAATAGAAGTATCAGAGATTCAGATTATTTCCGTGACGAAAGGGGAATTCGGACTGCCTGGACCTCAATATGATAAATTTAAAGGAAAGTTTTTGGCAAAAGTACGTGAACGAGAATTACAGAATGCAATGGCAATTCATGGCATCCCTGCTAAGAATATATTCTATCTAGGCTATATTGATGGATATGTACCATTTAATGAGAATATTATCGATAAATTTATTCAGTTTCTATCACAAAATCGACCTAATGTCATTTTCGCTCCAGAGGCATTGTACACCAGTTATGTCCATAATGATCATGTGAATTCCGGACGAGTTGTATTTTATATCTTAAATCATAACCTAATTGATGATTACGCTCCGAAATTGTATTTTTATGATACATTGTGGCCAAATTTTTACTTTCCCTTCAAAAAAGAGAATTATAAAATCACTGACAGCCTTTTAGCTTGTCATAAAACTCAATATTGGCTATTAAACCGAATGAAAATTTTCAACAAATTAACAGCGCGTTGGGCGGGTATAAAAATTCCGGGTTGGGCATTTGCAGAAAGCTTTCGAAGAATAGACTATAATAACTCAACAATATCACAAAACTCTCAAAAGATTCCTCTTAAAGCAAGACTTATTTACCGTTTTTGCTGGGCACACCGATCTTGGTATGATGCAAAATATCCATTAACTGAGGTGGATTTGTAAATGAGATTTTGGGGGAAAAGATTATATTATTATCTCACCAAAGGAACGAATGTGGTCTAATATCATGAATAAAAGGATGTAAAAAAAAATGGTAACCGCAGAAGATTTGAAAAAAATGTTGAATAAATGGATCAGTGTGTTGGATGATCCTGAAATTGCTGCTGAATTTGAAGGATATAATAAAACAATGCAATTTGTGTTTCCGGATATAAACGTTAAGCTGCAATTAGTTTTTAATGGTCCCAAAGTGCAATTAGTTGAAGGTTTTAACGAAAATGCAGAAATGAGTCTTGAAATATCATCCGAAATGTTTCAAAAAATCAATACGGGAGAGATCGATCCCATGGAAGCATTTATGGAAGGCTCTCTAAAACCTAAAGGAAATATGAATGATTTAGAGAAACTCGAAGTATTTATGGATGCTATGGACGAATAATTTCAAACTTATAAAAAAATTTGGGGAATAAATACTATGAGTAATTTACAGCCCAAACCTATTGGTTATTCAAAGAATAGGGCTAAGGAAATAATGGAAAAATATGATTTAGATGTACTAATTGCATCTACTCCTCCAAATGTTTTTTATACGTCTGGACTTCCAGTTCTATCAGCTGCACCTAATCCTATTCTGTTTGTTTTATCAAATCAATTTCCCACAATTACATTGTTAAATCGTGAGGGGGATCAGCATCTTCTTTATTGGATGACATATCAATCCATAGAAAAGTACACATGGATTCAAAATGTGACGGGGATTGCATCACCACAATTTGCGATGAATGCCTTGACTTCAGTTTTAAATGAATGGGATTTTTCTGACAAAAGCTTTAATATTGGTTTAGAATCCCATATGCCTCGCTATCAGGCAGAATTTATCCACACCAAATTCCCAAAAGCTAATATACTAAACGGCGATCAGGCATTTCTCGATATGAGATTGGTAAAAACTGCAGAAGAAATTGATAGAATTAAAAAATCCACTGAAATTGCAGATAATACGATCTTAAAATTGGTGGATTCTGCTTATGAAGGTATAACCGATAATGAACTTATACGGATAGGACGTCATTTTATTATTGAATCTGGGGCGGATGGGTGGGATCATTTTACAATTGGACTGGGAGAATCTGATCCAGAAGCACCAGGATTCGGATACAAAATACTTCGAGATGAAATCAATCGATTTGATATTGGGGTAAATTGGAAGGGATATGTATCAGATATAAGTAGAAATTTGGTGATAGGAAATATCCCAGAAGAAGCTCTTGAATTAATGGAACGGATTAAAAAAATTCACGATTTCTGCGTAGAGAACGTTATATCTGGAACAAATACCTTACAATTAGCGAAAAATGTAAAAAATTATGCTAAATCGTTATCTAAAATCGCCAGAGTATATGTTACTATCCATAGTATCGGAATAGAGTGTGAAGAACTGCATTTGGTAAGTCCAATGGGTAAGCTAGATGCACAATTTGAGAAAAATATGGTTGTAGATATAGAAGTTTGGCAAATGTTTAAAAAATTTGGTCTAGTAGGAATTGAAGATTGCTACGTTATTCGAGATTCAAAATGTGAGCGACTCTCAAAACTAACTCAAGACTTTTTTGTGAAATAAAAATTGAAATTGAGGATGAAAAATGGCAAATATTTGGCTTTATGTGCTTGGGGTATCTTTAGCAATTATTTCTGGAATATTGAACAATTATGGAACTGTATTACAAAAAAAAGTGGTAAATAAATTTCGAACAGAACCTGATTTTATGAAAAAAGTTGTTAAAAATGGATTATGGTTGTGGGGATTGGTTCTCCAAATTATCATTGGATCCGCTTTTTTATGGCAGCGCAACTTTTTATCGGTCCCGCACTGATTCCAGGATTGATGGCAGCAGGTCTTATTGTGTTAGCATTAGGATCAGTCAAAATTGTTGGTGAATCTCTCAATAAATCCGAGATCATTGGGATTATCATAATGATAATAGGTGTATTTTTACTAGGCTTAAGTGAAACTTCAGTTGATATTATGGGTTTCGATGTATTAGACACAGGGTATCTAATCCGTACTGGCATTTTTACAGGTTCAATTATTCTATTTTCAGTCGGTTTGTATATTTGGCAGCGGAAAAATTCTCGATGGAGAGCTATTCTCCTTTCCATAGTGTCTGGTTTTCAATTTGTACTAACAAATTATTGGATCAGTCCTTTAATGGCGATTATGGAGGATGTATTCACGGGAAACGCTCAAATAGGAGAAATCGTCATTTTCATCATTTCAGCCTTAATTCTAGTTGGTGCTCAAATTATTGGAATTGGGACTCTTCAAAATGCCTTTAAAACGGGCCAAGCTTCTAATTTAGTTCCAATTCAACAAGTTCCTAT
>JAEOUK010000735.1 GCA_016839385.1 Promethearchaeota archaeon | reverse complement strand
TTTGGACTATTACAAAGAAATAAGGTAGGATCTGTAGCATATTGTCTGAATAGTGAGGGATATGATATTTTAGCTCTTCATACATTGTTTAGTAAGGGGTATATTGAGTCAATAGGACCTCCATTAGGAAAGGGCAAGGAATCAGATGTGTACAGGTGTCTCACTAAAGACGACAAACAAGTAGCATTAAAAATACATCGTTTAGGACAAACAAGTTTTCGAAATGTTCGAAAATATCGTTCTTATGTCGAAGAACGTACACATACTTCGTGGTTATATGTAAGTAGGTTATCAGCAAAGCGAGAATTTGAAGGTTTGAAAAGAGTTGCAAAATTAAATTTGCGAACACCCAAACCAATTGCACAAAATCGCCATGTAGTTGTTATGAGCATTATTCAAGGTGAAGAAATTAGCAAGTTCGACGAATTAAATTCACCTGAGATTCATTTCAATGAAATTATACGTGAATACAAATTGTATTTTTCACAAGCACATGTGATTCATGGAGATCTATGCGAATTCAATATTTTATTGGATCCAGACGACCAAATTCTAATTATTGATTGGCCTCAGTGGGAAGATTGGAACCACCCAAATGCAACAGAATTAGTTACTCGGGATATTAACAACATCTGCACATTTTTCAAGAAAAAGGGTGTGGAATCAAACCCTGTTGAAATTGTGCGGGATGTTTTAGCTTTGAATCCAAAATATCGAGATAAGAATTGAGGAACTCTACGTGATGAAAAAAAATCAAGTTACTTTGTTTATTTTATCATTTCTTGGTGATTTTGGAAATTCGTTATTATTAGTAACATCAGTTTCCTATGGAGTTACTTTAACGGATGATCCCCTATTGATTGGAATGATAGGAGCTGCGTATGGATTGACTTATTTAATCACACCCGCGATATTAGGTAGATTGGGAGATAAATTCCCTCGTAAAATAAGTCTTATTATTGCATCTTCCGGACAAATAATAATATCCGTGTTCTTCTTTGCATTTTTTCATACTCCCTTTCTGTTAATAATCGGTCAAATATTTCTTGGAATCGTATATGGGTTTTTTTGGCCTGCGATTGAAGCATTTACTTCTGAAATTTCACTTGAATATTCATCGACGACACCAGAACAAGCACATAAACGCGGAATATTATCTTTTTGTATAGCTTGGTCCTTTGGTTATATGATTGGCCCTTTGCTTGCTGGAATTTTTAGAGATTATTACCAAAATGGTGCCTATATTACCGTTATAATTGGGTACTGCCTAGAATTCATCTTAATTTTGTTTATTCTCCCAAAAACTGTCCCTAGAAAAAAATCCACGGATCAGGAAATAGTTGGTTTAACAGAAAATTCAAATCAAGTATCCAATCATAAAATATTTTTACTTGAGATAATCATTACGGTATTTTTATATGCAGGAATTTCCAAAGCATTGTACACTTACTTCACTGATTATGCATTGGACGATATTGGATTGTCTTGGTCAAGTACCGTTACAGGTTGGGTATTATTTTGTTTTGGGTTGGGAAGAACTCTTTATTTTATTGTTAATTACTTTTATCCTCGGATTAAGAGCTCCATTAAGCTCAATTTATTCACATTTCTAGGTATGGGAATTGGTGTCGCATGTATACCTTTATTCACTCATGAGATCGTGATTTCTTTCATCATGGTTTTGGAAGGAATTGGAGCAGGAATTGTCTACTCATCAACGCTTGATCTTATGTTACAAGAGGAAAATGAGTCCAAAGGGGCTAAAGCAGGTTTATTTGAGAGTATGGTCGGATTTGGAAGTATTATAACCCCGTTTGCTGCCGGAGCTATTGCTAAAGTCTCAACTTTGAAAATTCCTTTTTATGTTCTCGGAGGTTTTACACTATTGATATTTGCGTTGCTTATGTATTTTGAATATGGATTGATTCGGAAACAAAACTCTAAGGAGCAGTAGTATTTCCTAATTCTGGAAACTCTTTTAGAATTTGAGGATGTCGCTCAATAATAAAAATTCTCCAAGTATCTTCTTCTTTTACATAATCTAATAAATGATAATCCGAAATTGTTTGGTCAGTTGGATAATATACCATAACATTCTCTTTTATTTTATCCGAATATTGAACTGTGGCATTAATACGAGAATATAAAGATCCCTCATAATAATCCAGCTGCTCTAGTCCTATTTGATCAACATCGAACACCAATCCCCAAAATCCTTTGGTATTTGGATTGAACTCATTAGAGAGAATAAAAGGGAATGGATCTGTTGGCTTATGGATGCGAATATAACCTAGAAGATATGCCGTACGCACATTATTATACGATTTATAGATTCCACTGGTAATAAAAGTACCATAACCAAAAATTTTCATAATTTTCCATACCATTATTGTTGAGGTGGGTTGAAAGAAAATTACATAGCTTGTGGTTTTATGAACAGTATATTATTTCCTCGTATGAAAATTTCGCCGAATTTTGCCGTGATTTGCGAGTCTATCATCTCTTTTGCATCTTCGATAATCATATTCATATAATTATCACAGATTTTTAGGCGACCTGAATATTCTATACCATCTTTTAAGCGAATTAGAATAGTGGAATTTACTGCATCATGTAAGATTTTCAATGGATTTTTAGGATCTATGGACATTTTAAGAAACCGAAAATTGCTTATAATTGTATAGATTGATATTTGTACCTCTTAATTAAAATTTTGCCCAATACCAGTTGATCTAACGGAGTAAATTTCTCATGAAAAATTTCCTTCTGCACATTCAAAAAGCGGAACAGATGCGAGATTCATATAATAGAAGTGCTGTGCACTATGACTCGCGATATAAATATATCCAATATTTGAAGTATGGAATAACACTTCAGAAGATTATTATTCCCGAAAAACAACAATCAATTAGTATAAGAGGTCCACTATTAGATTTAGGGGGAGGTACGGGATTGTTTTCTGTATTTCTACAGGAATTCTCAGAATTACTAAAATCGTATGAATCAGATGATCCGGAGATAAATCTACTTTTACAATTCACACTGCATCTTATACGATCAAACAATAAAGAGGAACCTACAAGGTTGGTAATTCCTTCCACCATAATTTGTGATATTTCATTTGAAATGCTCCAACAAGTAATAAAAAAACCCAATATATATGGTCTCGTTGCATGCGATGGATCTCATCTACCGTTCAGAGATTCTCAATTCCTTACAATTACTGCTTTTACCGTATTGCAAAACATAGTTCAAAAGGACTTAGCTATTGCAGAAGCATTTAGGACCCTAAAAGAGGATGGATCATTTGCAATTTCTAATTTAGAAAAATCTCAAGATAAACAACAGATTATTGAGTCACTAGGAAATTACTTTAAGCAAATTCTCCCGATTTATTTTAGAGAACTCTTGGAAGAATTTCAAAAAATCATTGTGCAATCAGATAAATATTCCCAATTCCATGATCTCGCTAAGGTCGAAGATTTCTTCATAACTGCAAAAAAGATCTCAAGGAACGAAAAATGAAACTCTATGTATTTGAAACTGATAAATGGCTAGAAAGCGATGTGGTCTATCCACATGATATTGCTTTGTGTTTATACGAGGATAAAAATAAAATCTATATTTACGATGGTGTGCGAGTAACTACAGCAAATAAAAAGCTTGCAGAACAGGCATTAGAACCTATTAAGCATAAGTTTCCACAATACACTATTGAATATGTAGATGAAAAGACTCCTCGAGTTGTTAGAGAATATATCAATCAATATGTTAACACAAGTTTTGAAGAAATCGAACAAATTGATAGGGAACCGCAATATGTGGCATTTTATTATATGTTACTTGGATTGTTCGTTGGTCTAGCATTTACCTATATCATGATCTTCAGAATCATTGGATGGGAGAAAGTGCCGGAAACCTCAGTTCTTATGATAAATCAATTAAAATTTGCAAATTGGACTATTCAAAATTATATAATTCTAATCGTAATGGCGAGTTTATTTGGTATTTCATTAGTGTTTGCAGGATTGACACAAAAAATCTTCTTAATTATTACAGCTTCAGTGGGAATTCTCGTTTTAACGGGAACATTATTATATTTCCGATTAGGTGTTTATTTATTTGATTTTAAGCCTGGAGCGCCAATTGGATACTATTACATTTCGATTGGTGCCGTTGTAGCATTTTTCTTTATTAATTTTGTAGCACTGTCAATTATTGTTGTACCCATGATAATCTCAGTGAATGCTATTCGCAAGACTACCATACCAATCACATGGGCGGAATGGAAGAAGAAACGTAAAGCAAAAGTCGTCGAAATGGAGAAATTTTCAATTATAGACGTTATGACGCAATTTACGGAACTTGAAAAACAAAAGAACAAAGAAGATCTAGAAAAATCCCTGTCTAAAGAATGATAACTTCGATCTAGAATAGTTTTCTATCATTTTTGATCTCGATTTTCTTTTTTCATTGAAATAATGCTTCAAAGTTAATTCCTAATCACTGTTTTTTGAGTAAATTTCCCCAGCTAATATATGATAGAAACAAAAACACTTTTTAAGCTAAACAACAACATAATCAACGGTATAAATTTTTTACAATTATATCGAGGTAAAAATTATATGGCTAAAAAAGGAATCGGCGGCGTGATTATGGGCTCTATCGTCCTGTTTCTCGGCGCTATTATTATAACTGCAGGAGTAGGGGGGCGTGCAGCAGCAAATACTTTCCTCATAGAACCTATGGTAGGTTCAACGCTTCAAGATATTGAGGATCAAGCAATCCCTGCACTTGAACCGGCAATCAAGGACATGGCATATCCTCTCTTCCTGGATGGGGTACATACTCAAATGCAATATGCTTTTGGTGGGGATCCCGCTAATCTTGCGGCGTTTATTAATGGAAGCACAGCTGCTGGAGCGATTTTCGCAACAGCAAACGCATTGCATCCATCACCACCTGGACCCTATGCTGATCTTAACGCAGCTTTACTCGGTCTGTTCAATGACAATATCTTAACCCTATATGGTACACCTATTCCTGGTATCTCTGAATCAATGAATGCAGGAAGCCCAATTGGATACACTTTACCAATGGTTGGCGCACTCTGTAATGGTGCTGGTGCTCCATTTGTAGGTATTTTAGAGCAAGATCCATTAGGTGATGGAACACCAGGAATCTTAGTATTTCTTGGAACCTATCAAGCAGCTTTAGCAGATCCTCCCACAATGGCAGCCATGCTCGCAGCATACGGTCTTCCAGTTCAAGCAATGTTAGACGCAGTTGCAGGCTATATAACTATGATATTATTCCCCGCGGTCGGAGCATTAACTTCAGGTGGCCTTGGTTGGAATGAAATTATGCCTGATGCAACCGCGACTACTGTAGGTGACTACATTTTAGCCCAATGGGCTCAAATGGCTCTAGTTCCAGGAGGATTGGGATCCCTAGATCCAGCTGCAACCAATTTTGAAGTTGATAGCACCTTCGAGAATTTAACTCAAGTTAAGGGAGTATGGAACTCATTAGTTGGTGGGGATTTCCTTCGATGGTACGCAGAAGATCCTACTTTAGAAACTGAATTCAACCTCCTTCCAACAACCTATGACGATATTATTACATGTATAGGTACAGTAGAACCATTGGTTCTTGCTGCGGTTGCTGGAGAATATGGATTAACGTACACGACTCCAGCTGATTTGTATTTGCGACTATTCATAGGGCAATGGATGAGAATTGGCTATCTATTGGATGATCCTCTCTTCTCTATGCTTGGATCTCCGTTAGTATTCGAATTAAATTTCCCCTATGTCTACGTTCTAAGTTCCGATGATGGTCTTGCTTTATGGGATCAACTCAAGAGTGAAGAAGGTATTAAGCAATGGTATGCTGCTGTAGATGATTACTATGGTCCAGAATATCTAGCATTGAAGGCTGAACATGGATTAGTCGACGAGCAGATGAATCACATTACTGATTACCTTGAAACCTGGCGAGATGAGACTCTCTTTGCATTGAATTTGCAAGAGGAACAAATAGCATTGCCAATTTGGGGATATGACTTAGCTGCAGCCTTGGATGATTTAGAATTATATCTACCAATTGCTGGTGGAGTATTCGCAGTTGCAGGTGTTCTATTAATTGCTCTATTTGCTCGAAAACGAGCATAAACAAAAAATCAGTTATTTTTTATTTCTTTTTTTTATTATCGAAATAATTCTAGTCGTATTTATATCCTCCAGTATCTTGTTCTACTTCTATTTCTAATCCGAGAACTATCCGATTGACAAAATTAAAGTAGCTGATTACAAGTGTTGCATCAAGAATTTCTCTATCAGTAGTTCCAAGTCCCTTCAATTGATCTAATATTACTCCTACTTCTTTGCTTGCAGGAAATAATGTTAATGTATACCCAAGGTCACACAATAATTTGTCCTTCGAACTTAAATCTTCCACTTTC
>JAEOUK010000412.1 GCA_016839385.1 Promethearchaeota archaeon | reverse complement strand
TTCAAAACACCCACAAGATGTATGCGGATGTTCCAAGCCAGAATACATGTATATTTTATCTATTTCACCAAGAGAAGAGTTCTTTATCATCTCATTAATGCCTGAGTATTCTCCGGCTTTCTCGTTTAACACGTTACCTTTATCAATTCGAAAGATAGGTCCTTTAGGATCCACCTTCGCTGCGGCTCGAGCATCAAACCAATTGATAGCCCCACATAAACTCATGCGATTAGGGGCAATTGCACATGCATGTTTGGGGGCAAAACTTGCACATAATGTACATGCATAAAATTCTTCAACATCCTCATCCTTTAATCCACGAATACGTGCGTCACGTTTTTCGTAAATTTCCATAGCATTTTTCCATTTGGCATCTACTTGCTTTTTATCAGTGAAAAAGGTAATTTGTGCTTTTTCTATAATATTATATTCTGCTTTAAACAGTTTGATGAGGATTTCTCCTATAAGAGTAAATGATTTTAGACCTTTTTCGTAGGATTTCTTAGATAATCGAAACCAATTAGTATAACGCTGATTTAGGTGCATAAAACCTTGTATAAAATTAGAAAAATCATGAAATCTTCTTTCGATAACTGCTTCTAGATCTTGTTCTAGCTGAGAACCTGCAATTTCTAAATAAACTCCAATTGGATAGGAACCCCCTTCCTTTAATTCTGAAATATCAGAACCAACAATTTTTATGTTGTTATCTTTCACAAATTTTGCTGGTTTTACCTCACACAATTCAAATTTCTTTTCAATTTGAGGACCGCCTAGCTCAATATACATTTCTTTCTTTCTAACTCGTTCCCCTTCAAATTGTGGACCTACACCTATTGGATATGCTTCAAAACTCATGTTAATCGCCTATAATTTTGATATAACTTCCTCTAAATAATTTTCCCACTCTAGTTTTTCTATATTTGGTAAAGAAAATCGAGCATTAGGGTGATGGAACCGTTCAAGGCAAACAGTTCGGTATTGTGTGTAATTTTTCAGTGTTGATAGACTTTGACTTAAATAATAAACAAGGAACCCTCCAAATGCGACTAAGTCATATTTTTCCCCTTTACCTTTAATATTCAACCAATTTGGATCTCGAAGTCGATTTGTAATGTTGACTAGAGACATAACATTCATTTCAGTGGATTTGGCTTTTTCTGAGAGGAATTTATATGCAGTAGTTGTGGAAATAATGGTTGCATTTATTTTTTCACCAAGTTCTAAGAGAAACTCCGCATAGGTTCTGTTTCCAATATTTTCTTTTATGGATTCAGCTCCAATTACTAATAACACATTCGCAGATTTTTTTATTATAGTTGCTAAGGTTGCGGGATCTGATACAGAAACACCAACCTCAGGTCCAGGGATATTTGCTTTTTGGTAGGGTTTTGACAATCAAAAAAACCTCTTTGATTCTATACTCCTTGTTCTATCAAAACCTTAAAAAAATTCAGCGTTGGTTTTCTAAAAAATAGGTGAATTAATTAAAAGAATGATTCTCTTAAGATCCCTCCAAAAATATCTAGCGCATTCTCATAGCATAATTTTTTCAATATTCGAGAACTAAATCCAGCTTGTTCGAATTCTTCAATGGATTTTATCACAGTAAGTATATCTCCTGGACCACTTCCAGAATTTGAATTAAGAACATATCGATTTTCATAGCTGTAATTTTTGTATAATAAAATCGCTTCCTTTTTTGAGAGATTTGATTTGGAGATACTAACTCCGATTTTTATATTTCTTCTCGGATCTTGAAGAATTATTGAAATATTTTCTTTTGTGGCATGATCAATTAATGCACGCTCCACTTTATGCTTTCGGAGTTCTTTCATGATTACTTTTGTGAGTTCTGCTTTTTGCTCTCGAGGTGTATGAATGATCACGGGTAAATTATATTGTCTAGCTAATTCTAAATGTCGTTTAAATGAAATAAATTCTTCGGGAGTTCCATGGTGCAAACCTGTTTCTCCAACTGCTATTGCTTTTTTGGTTTTTAATGCTAATTCGAGGTATTGGAGAGCACCATCCAACACTTTCGTGTCTGAAGGCACCATCATGGGATGGATTCCCAACGCTGGATGGATATTGACACCTGCTGATTGCCCCCTTTTAACTTCTGCATTGAGTAGCCAATCATACAAATCACGGGCAGTTCCAGGTTCTTTCACTTCTATTGGTAAATATAGGGTAGAAATAATATCGTTAACTCCACAATGTCTGAGAGTTTGCAAATCCTGAAAACTTCGAGACACAGTATGCATAATATCTACTTTATTGAAAAACTGAATTTTCGGCACGATTCAAAACCTTTCCTTAGTATACTTCCCTATTCAATTGCGAAAATATATATTTTCTCTTATTTACACCAATTGATTGTTAATTCCCTCAATTAACTGTTTAGCGATATGTTTCGCATCTTCCCGATTATTTGAATTGATTTTGTCCAAAAATTGTACGAAAAGGGGTACCAAATCTGATTCAATTAATGTAATATCATGTCGGTTTTCCAACATGTTGATTTCATACACAATAGAATTAGGAGAAAATGCAATGGAACGCCCCAAGATGTCTGCTAAGCGTGCTTTTCCCGAATTATCATACTGAAAAAAAATGATGTCTTCACCTATAGTCTCAATATCTGACCCGTTTTTTCGTCTTACTGTAAATTCACACATGGATAATAAAAATAATCTAAGATTTTTAAGATCCTTTTTATGAGGTTTTAGGAAAAATGAAAAATTATAATGAAGATTTGATTATTTCAACAAAATCTTCGGGTTTGAGAGAAGCAGATCCTACTAATGCTCCATTCACAACAGGGATAGACAAGAGATTTTTAGCATTTGTGGGTTTTACAGAACCTCCATATTGAATGCAAATCTCATTTCCTGTCACACCATAGGTAGTTACCAACCATTTTCGGATAAACATATGCATTTCTTCAGCCTGTTCCATCGTGGCAGGAATAATCTCTCCTATAGGGTTTAATCCGCGCGAATTTATAGCCCAAACAGGTTCATATGCAATTATTATATTTTTTATTTGTTCCGTAGTAATGTTCTTAAGAGATTCTTGTAACTGTGTCTTGTTAACTTCTTCCTTATTCCCTGTAGCTCGTTCTTGTGCAGTTTCTCCAATACATAGGACAGGTTTCAATCCATATTTCAAAGCTAGATGTATTTTCTTATTCACTAACTCACTAGTTTCTCCAAAAATTCTTCGCCGCTCTGAATGTCCGAGGATTACATATTCACATCTGAGAGATTTTAACCAAATTGGTGAAATCTCTCCTGTGTATCCTCCAGATTCATATTCACTCATATTTTGGGCAGCTAATTTAATGGAACTGCCTTTCAAACTTAGTCCTACATCACGCAACGATACATAGGAAGGAGCAACAAAAACTTCAATTCCCGATATATCAAAATTTTGGACAGAATTAATCAATCCTTTTATTGATTGAATGGATTCTTCTATCCCTAATTGCATTTTCCAATTTCCACCGATTACCATTTTCATTGAAATCAACTCGTATATATTCAAATAAGGAGGGAGAAATTTGAAGTTATCATTTTCTTTCTAATTCATGCCAAATTTGACACAATATTGGATCTTGGCTTAACTGGCACCGAATTTTCAGAATTCCAATCAACCTGTTTTTTATTTCAGCACTTTCATACTTCACAATTCGTTGGAGTGCATTTGCTATAGATCGTTGCAGTATAATATCAGTCTCATCGCTAAAATACTTTAAAGTATGAGAATATAAGTTGGAAATAGACATATTTTTGGAGATCACAACTAAGCTTCTCACCGCTTGATCTCTCACTTGAGGATCCTCATCTTGCATCAGATTCAATAGTAACTCCCATGCAATTTCAAAACTCAATAATTCAATTATTTTCAGAACCATGCTACGAATATGAGGATTTGGATGGGACGATAATTGTTGAATTTTGCGAATGGGAATCTGATCTGGTTGTTTTTTCCCTATGAATTGAATAAATTCCAGTACTTTCCGCGATAACCACTCATCGGGTTGATCTATCAATCCTATAATTTTTCCTATTAGATCTGCTTCCAACTCCCATTTACTTTGCATCAGTGTATCAATGACAGCAGATTGAACTATCCACTTATCATCTTCAATTAATTTATTAAGTAATTCTATTGTGGATTCTTTTTGAGTATCTACATAATAACGTGCAATTTTTGCAGAAGATTCACGTATCGATGGATTCTCATCTCGACTCAGTTTTCGAATAATATCCATTGATATTAGAGAGGAATCTATCTTCGCAATCTCTTCGAAAATTCCACAAGAACGTTTTCGAACATCTCGATCTTCATAATCAAGTAAGGGAAGTAAATCTGTCACAATTTCAGGTTCAAGTCTGGAGCTGAATTGGATTATGTTTGATAACACATTTAGTACTTTCAATCGAATTTCAGCAAATGATTCTGTTTTAATTTCTTCAATTAATAGATGTTGATCAAAATACTCCGCATAGTCTTTAGATAAATCTTCCATAGCAGTTAATGCATTTTTCTTTACAGTAACGTTGCTTTGTCTTACGTAGTCCTCCAATAATTTGATGGATTCGGGATTTTGGGATCCAATTCTGTGCAAAGTATTTTGAAGAATACTTTTTGTTAGATAACTTCTCTCTTCCTGAATCGGCATCAAGCTATCTAAAATAATTTGTGGATCTTCTTTAGCAATTTCTACGAGTGCATTTTCGACAGCTTTTTGGGTTTCGTTACTGGAACTTTGTAAGAATTTCAGCAATATCGACATTACTTTTTGCGGGAATTGTTTCCAATTCGCAGCAAGTAACGGTAGCAAATGGTGGATGGTTTCTTCATCAGCGGATTCAGACAGAGTAATAAACGTATTAAATAGTTGAGAAAGATCATTTTTCTTAAGATTTGGTATTAGCTGTCTCAACACATGTTCAGAAGCTTCTCGCACCCTTCGAATTTGACTTTTAATTCCGCTTAAAAATGGTTCAAACGGGATTTTAAACTGTTTAAGATCTTTTACTTTAGAAATACTTAAGATCGCAGCATTTCTAGTAGTGGTGTTTCCGCTATTTAACTCCTTAATGATACGATCTATATCCTTATTTGTGAGTTGGACGTCATCTCTATTAATCAATCCAACAAAACTTTGAATTGCTACTTGCTGTAAATGAGAATGGGATCCTTTTACTTTGTTTAGAAGGATATTGATATCTTTCAATAATCCGTATTTGGTAGCAATTTCCATACATTTTCCTTGAAGTTCATAATCGGGATTAGAAATTCCATTCAAAATTGATTCATTAGATAAAGAACTAGGTTGGATTGGTAAAGTTAATATTAAATCTGCTCCTAATCGTTTAAGTTGATAACTTGGATGGGAAAATAATTTCACAATACTGTTAGAAGGCAATTTAGAGATAAATTCAGGATGAAGTTTTAGAACTTGACCTATATTCAGAATTGCATCAGTATTTCCAGAATTCATAATTTCGACTATTTTTGGTAAAATTTTATCCGGATGACTCTTGATTGTCTGATTTAATATATCCTGAGCAACTTCTCTATTATATTTATTTGAATCCGATAAAGAGTCAAAAAGAGGGTTCATATACCGTTTATGTGTGAATTTAATATCATTCCGAACAGGTAATCGGGAATACATTTGGATAAGTTCATGTTTTGCCACTCTACGTAATTGAGCATTAGAGTGATGCACAAAGTTGAACAACGGGATGGGATTAAACTTAGAAGTAGACATTTCCATAAGATTTAATTTAGCTTCAAGTAAGAATTTACTATTTTTACTGAAAATATAGTAGTTTACAAATATAATGAACATAATTTCCTCAATGAGAGCGACAGGAATAAAGAGAACATAGTTACGACCTGGATCTATCACAGTAATATCGGTAATTACTTCTGTTACACTCCATTTTTCAAAAATTTGTGCAAGACCATTATCTATACGCAAAATCATGAAATTAGTCATAACGTTAATTCCAACGCTAGCTATAAGCCAGGCAGATAACAGAACATCAATCCAGCGGAATTTTATTTTCTTATTCCAAAATCGTGTGAAATATCCTATTATACCAAATATAAAGGATAAAGATAATGCAAAAGTTTGAAAAGACGTGCC
Organism: Promethearchaeota archaeon; assembly: GCA_016839385.1. The sequence goes on along the minus strand of JAEOUK010000412.1, from coordinate 9,243 downwards.
TTTCACAGGTGGAACCTTCCCTATGAATAAATAAACTGTAAACAGAATAAACACAACAAACATTACTACATATATAACAATTTGGATGATTAACATGACAGTTGAAAAGAAACGATGGAATATCACTCCAAATATCCTGGTGCTTTTATCAAATGTAAGATGAAATGATCGTTTCATTGTATGATGAGTATAAGTATTTTTTACAACCCCTGTAACATATCCACGATTACCTAAATACGCGATAATTACAATTGGATAGATAAATGACCACCCCATAATAGACATAAAGACAGGAATGCCTGTAAAAGATAAAATTGCTGGAGGTAAAATAAATAATCCAATCCACAAGATTAAAGCAACTAGATATTGATGCCATTTCTGTTTGAATCTATGAATTATTTTCTCTGCAAAAAACTCTTGAAATGGGGTCATACCAGTATATTTTTCTGAATAAGCCATATACAAGAAATCTATAAGAGGAAATACATATAATAGCAAAATTATGAAAGTTAAGGGCCATAAGAGCAGTCTTGATAGTTCAGTAATATCCACACTTGGATGTTTTTTATTTAAACGAAACGCTACCAAAGTGGTTAGGATCACAGTCATCCCACTGGAGAAAACAATTCCATATAACAAACATTTCAGATGATCCCAAATAGAGATAGTCTCTGCTTTTACCAGATGTATTTGTTGATAAAGTAAAATATAACCAATTGCAGCCGCGATAATGAACGCAAACGTTAGTAAAATAGAATAGATGTTCCCATAAGGTAGAGTAAACAAGTCCCAGAATGACATACAAACAAAAAAATGACTATCAATTCTTTAATATCTATTTTTTTATGTTACGTCTTATACTTTATAGATAATCGATATAACACATTGATAATCCATGAATTCAATTTCATCGAAACTTAACCGAATTCGGCTAATTTTTCGTAACAAAATCGTAGAAATCAAAGCCATTAAAAGCTTTAAGCACAGTATAGAGATTTTTGGGAAAATTATTGGTCCCTTTATTACAGGAAACCATTATAAAATGGAATTTTGGATAGCTAAAGTTTTTGTTAAGAACGGCGTAGCAAAATTCGAAAATGAAGATGAGATTACTGTTCAGAAAATCCAAAAAATTGCGAATAGTGAAAGTCATTCTACAGATTTCAAGAAACTCGATCCATATATGTATACAGCAATTAATGAACAGATGGACATTGTAGCTCACACAAGTGATGAAAATTCACGTAAATTCCGTGATTTATTTTCCAATACACAAGATCTGATTGCGATCCGGCAACGAAAAATATTGTCGCTTAGTCAAGTAAATGCCTCAATAAATGTAATCCAAAATCTATCAGAAGAAGAGAAAGTTTTACTTTCCAAATTAACTGATAATGTAAAAGATTGGAAAATATATTTATTGGACTCAAAACGCCAAAAATAATGTGAGTTATGCCAAATGTATGAGTATCGTAAAGAATTATGCCCAAAATGTGAAAAAAACTCAGCACGAAGGCAAATGTGCGGTAGGTGTGGTAAAATTAATATCTTACCTTGTTCAGAATGCAGACGCCGTATTGAATATTGCGAAAATTGCGGAACTATTTTAGTTTGAAAACTTTTTCTTCTAGTTCATAGCCTTTATCATTCACAATTTCATTCGAAATAGCAACTTCTATGTCAAAGCGTTCAATTAAGTATTCACAGAAAAATTTTATAGGTAGTATTTATTCTAGCACTAAAGGAGCGAAGAATAGGTGGCAAAGAAAAAAGTTCTTACGCGTAGATTTGAACCGATAGAAATCCGAATTGAGAGTGAGGATTTAGCCGATCTGGAAGTTTCTGAAGAGGACAAACCAGAAAGCATCCAAAAAATCGTGTTGAAACCCGTAGGATACCCAATTCGCCTAAGTGAACATCCTTCAAGCCAAGCAGATCTTGAAATTGATGATGATAATCTATTTCAAGCATATGCACAAGATCAATGGATTGGATTAAATGTATCTAAAGAAGAATATTTGTTCGATCAAATGATTTTACCCGACTTTGCATTTAAAATTGTAAAAATTATTCCTAAAACAGGGCGTCGAATCTCTACCGATACAATATTCGAAATTATTCCTTCAGTAGATCCAAATTCCAAAGAATTTGAAAGAATTGGATTTAAAAATATTGTCGGAAACGAACAAGCAATCAAGAAATGCAGAGTAATTCAGGAATATATGCATAATCCAGATAAATTTGGTAAATGGACTCCAAAAAATGTGTTGTTTTATGGTAATCCAGGAACTGGTAAAACTTTGACTGCACGAGCTTTAGCATCGGAGTGTGAATCACAAATCTTGATTCGTAAAGGAACCGGTCTAATTGGCTTGCACGTAGGGGATGGAGCAAACAAAATACATACTTTGTTTGCTAAAGCTCGAAAAATCGCGAAAAACAAAGGTTCGGCAATAATCTTCATTGATGAAATCGATGCAATTGGTTTAAGTCGTTCTTACCAGATGGTAAGAGGAGATGTTGTTGAAGTAAGTACCGCTTTACTTTCTGAAATGGATGGTATTTCTGAAAATAAAGGAGTAATTTTGATCGGAGCTACAAATAATATCGATTTATTGGATCCCGGATTACGCAGTCGATTTGAGGAAGAAATTGTATTTGAATTACCTGATACGACCCAGAGAATTCAAATGATGCAGCTATTTTTGAATGAAACTGGACTAAAATTCGATATTAATTTTCAAGAAATTAGTCATCAATTAGAAGGATGGTCTGGGAGAGATGTTAAAGAAAAACTCATAAAGATAGCATTTCACGATGCGATTTTATCAAAAGCTGATGTCATAACGACCAAAAATTTATTAAATATCATCCAAAAGATGAAAAAAAAGGAAACTAAAGAAGATACATTATTTTCTTAGTGAAAATCCCTTTTTTTCCTATATTCTTCATGAATTCCCTTTTCAAATTCATCAATAATTTTACTTATCTTTTTCTTTTCTACAAAATCCTCTACATCTCGTGCTTTTACCCGAAGATCTTGTAACAATCGGTCTAGATATTCCTTATCAGATACCTTTCTCATTAGAAAACCCTTCAATTTGACATTGCAGTAAATTATTTAATCTCCCAGTTTTATGCTAATTAGCATTAATTTAAAGAACACCTCAAAGTCAACAATTAAATTGAGGATTCCCCCATTATAAGACGTGTGTAATTTTGGAAAGTAGAGGATAGAGATGGACACAGAAAATATATCGAAATTTACAAAAGAATTTCACGTTTTTCTTCAAAACATTCAAGAATATGAGCCGATTGCTATAATTTCTCATGATAATACTGATTTAGATGGTGCAGCATCTGCCTTAGGCTTATATTATTTAATAAAACAATATTCGCAAAATTCTGGGAAAATCGATTTAATTTTAAGCCATACAAATCAATTTGTGACTCATATGCTTCAGAATCAACAAATTGTTGAAAATTTAATCACCAATTACGCAAATATCCGGGAAGCATATAACACTATTATCATAGTGGATACATCTTATATCCCTCCATATTTTGACAAAGTATTTCAACATTTAGTGTTGATAGATCATCATCTCGAACCGGTACTTAGTGAAGAATATCCATCAAATGGTTCTGGAGCAATTCAGAAATCTAAAGTTCTCGCCATGATCAGTGATTCATCTGCTTCGTCATGTAGTGAAATTATTGGTAAGATTTGGAAAACACTAGAAAATTCTAATCAACCGATTCAGCGTAATAGTGTAGATAATGAAGAAATGATTTCCCAGTTACTTCTAATGGGTCTGCTAATGGATTCGGGTGGATTACGGTTTAGTGAAAACTCAGTTATTCCAATAATAGATTTTTTCATTCAAAAAGGAGCAGATTTACCCACTGCTCGCAGAATGTCTATTCGTGAGGTACCTTTTGATGTCAAAGTAGCCCGAATAAAAGGAGCAATCCGAACGGAAGAACCCATTCTGATTGGTGATTGGATTTTATTAATAACCAAAGTAAATTCTCACGAAAGTGCAGTATGCACTGCATTACTCGGATTAGGAGCAGATCTTGCATTCTGTATCTCAAAACGAAAAAAGAAAGCTTTCCGAATTATTGCACGAACCTCTGAGCGATTTCAGCATGCCGAAAACCTGCATTTGGGAAAATTTATGGAAAATTTAGCTCAAGAATACAACGGAAACTCGGGAGGACACAAAGGGGCCGCAGGAATGAATGGAAAAGACATACCTCATAATTTAAAAGAGATTATTGTCGGTAAATTGAAAAAAGAATTAAATAATTAGCACTTATACAAAGCGATCCCGTATGAATATAAATCCCTCTAAAGATGAAAGCCAGATTATTGTAAAAAACCTATCTTTCATCTATGAATCTATTTATAAAACCAAAAGGGATGAAATTAGTTCAATTCTTGAAAAAAAGGGGGAGAAATTGTCCGATGACCCCGATTTGAATAAATTTAAAGCATTAAACAGGATAAATCTGTCCATTTCTAAAGGAAAATTCATCGCAATGGTGGGAGATACGGGTTCAGGAAAATCCACATTAGTTCGAACTTTCAATGGATTAATTCCAAATTTTTATCGCGGAATATTTTTTGGTTATGTGGAGGTATTTGGAAAGGATTCAATTAAAGAAAAAATTAGTTCTCTCTCACAAAATGTTGGGTTAGTATTTCAAAATCCTGAAAATCAGTTAGTAGCTATGACCGTGGAGCGGGAAATTGCATTCGGATTGGAAAATTTAGGTATTGATAGGGTGAGAATTCAAGAAAAGGTAACAGAAGTATTGGACTATTTGGGAATTTCTCACTTACGTAATCGACATCCCTATGAGTTATCCGGAGGAGAACAGCAACGTGTCGCAATTGCTTCAATTCTTACATTGGAACCAAATTTAATAATTTTAGACGAACCTACAGCTACTCTAGATCCCCAAGCAGCACAAGCTGTCTTAAAACTCTTAGAAAAACTGAATAAAGAGAAAAATATCACCATAATCATTATCGAGCATCGTTTAGAAGTTATATTACCTTATTGTACAGATATTATTGTGTTGAAGAACGGATCTGTTGTAACACAGGGGACGATCCAAGAAGTTCTAAACACGGAAGAAATTTTTTTAACAGGAGTTCGAATACCCGAATTTATTCAACTATTTAGAACGCTTCGAATGTCGGGATTTCACTTTACTAATTATCCAACCTCTGTAGAACAAGCTGCTGATAAATTACTGGAGTGGTTATCATGAGTATAATCAGGTTTGACGATGTCAGTTATCATTATACGAATCAAGTACCTGCTCTTTCCAATATTTCCTTAAGGATACAAAAGGGAGAAGTTGTGGGTATTATGGGAAGAAATGGAGCGGGAAAATCTACTCTCATCCAATTAATTAATGGATTGCTTAAACCCACTAAAGGAACTATATATGTTAATAACATTTCTACAGTTGAGTTTGATCCACGAGAGTTATTACAGAAAATTGGAGTAATGTTCCAAAATCCTGACCATCAATTATTCAGCAGTTCTGTGGAAGAAGAATTAGACTTTTCACTTAAGAATTTGCGTATTTCCGCAACCCAAAAAGCAGAATATAAAGAAGATATAATACAAGATTTGAGTCTACAGCCATTATTAGATAAATCTCCATGGAATTGCTCAGGAGGAGAACGGAAAAAGATATCCATAGCTTCTATCTTGTGTAGAAAACCTGATGTCTTGATTTTCGATGAACCCACCCTTGGGCAAGATAAACATGGATACAAAATTCTAGAAGAGATACTTTCGGATGCGATCCAAAAAGCAAAAACCATCATTGTAGTAACTCATAATACGGAATTTGCGTTAAAATATATGAAACGTATAGTGATTTTAGAACAAGGAAAAATTTTAGCTGATGGTCCTGTAGATGAAATTTTGACAAACATGTTTATTCAAGAAAATAGCGCTATTATAGAACCACAATTCCATAAACTGAAACGTATCCTAACGCAAAATCTTGCCCAAGATAGTGAAATGACTCATAATTTATCGAGAGCTAAATCTTACCAAGATTTAGAGATCATGATTAAAGAATATGGAAGGGGGATCTAATAAAATGAGCATGGAATTACTAAGTGCATTTGATTTTGTGGATCGGGATGATATTGTCCATCGATTAGACCCTAGAACTAAATTATTTTTAGTTTTAGTATATTTAACGCTTTTAGTAATGTTCAACCAATATATAATTCATCTAGTTTTGTTAGCTAGTTTAATTATATGGGTGGTAATTGCCCATATGGGAAAATTGATATTGAAATCGTTAAGAGGGATGGGATTCATCATTTTTTTCATCATCTTTTTTAACACATTGTTTGTGTCTCTCAATTTAGGCGTAATCATGATTCTGAGATTAATTAATATTATCATTTCTTTTTCAATATTTTTCCAAACCACTCATCCCGAGGATTTTACACAAGCCATTGCGAAAACCGGAATATCATATCCAATAGCTTTTTCGTTTTCTCTAGCATTTCGATTCATTCCTACCCTTGCCAGTGAAGTGGAAACTATTACAAAAGCGCAAAAATCTCGAGGTTTAGTTCTTCAACGAGGGGGAATTATGCAACAGATTCGAAATCTGTTTCCTCTGCTTATCCCACTCATTACAAATTCCATAAAACGAGCATATTATGTTGCTGAAAGTCTGGAAGCACGTGCTTTCGGATTTACTAAGAAACGAACACATCTGTATCCAGTGAAATTCAGAGCTGCTGATTGGATTGTATGTATATTTTTACTAGGTTTGCTATCTGGAGGTATAATTCTCGCAATTAACAAACCCCTACTTGATTTGGCTATATTCTCATGGGAGATTCCCCTTTAGAATCGATAGGTTTTTCATGAAACATACCTTGTCTAAAATGAAAGGAGGTTATTTTATGCTTTTAATTAAGAAAATGGTTCCACTTTCCATATTTCATGAACCTCGAATAAATTCTACCAGATTCGTGGGTATAGGGACGTTAGAATTATTATCCAAATGGAAGGACCAAAAAACCTTAATTAATGCTATGCAATCCTTAGAAGATATTGACTATTCGATTCAGATTTTTGACGGAGAAAAAATTATTTCTCCAAACCATTTGTATTATGCAGTATATTTTGCAGAACAAGCATTTGCATTAAATTCAAATATCTCTAAAACAAAATCTGTTGAATTTTTAATATATGCATCAATGCAACGTCAAATTAAAACGGCTATTACATCAGTAGGATTTCGAATTGAAGAATCTAATCATTCATCTAATGCATGGATAGTAATTTTGGGTCCCTCCGAAACGGGAGTGAAAGAGAAATTTAAAGTTATACAAAATGTCCTAAATACTACTACTTTTGATAAAAAAAATCAACCTTTATCATCATCACGACTGAAATTCCTACAAAACCATTATAATATCTCTGATTTTGAGTTAAAAAACGCAATCATCTGCATGGGGATTCCTTATAGAAAAAAATTTGTAGAACTTGAAGAAGATATCAAAGTTTCTGCAATATCTCAAATAATTACGGAGAAAATGGCTCAATTATTAATGGAGAATTTTAAGCGTTCTAATTAGAATGGGTCATTAAATTTCTTTCTCGAATTATTCGAAAAATTTGAGATGGTTTCATTAATGAAATTCCTGTAATATTTCCAATTATTTCAAAGTGCAAAATCCAATTAGGATCTCGAAGATTAACTTTATTTGGAATACTTGGTACGATTCTATCAATAATTTCATTACGAGACATTGGTGTAGCGCGTTTTTTTATCTGAACTGCGAAAGACTTCCATTTTCGAGTGATTCTCTTTTTGCTCCGATATAATTTCATGGATGCTTGATAAATTAACTCAAGATCAGTCTCTACTACTTGATCTACTGGAATTACTCGTAACACATACTGAAAAAAATTCGGTTCTTTTTTCATCACACTGCGCATTTTTCTAATTACATCATAGGGATTAATTTTAGTATTGATCAAAAGAATTCCAGGAATTGGGCTATGCATAATTACAGGAGTGGGATCTCCTACAATCATGAGAACAAACCATATTTCTCGTTCTGTGTACTGTTCATAATTCCTGTTGGATGATACTATCAAGTTGAATGTATTCATAAGATCACACAGTTTCCTTGATCACGGACAGTATTTCCGCTTTTGAAATAGCACCATCCCTTAGAATTTCTAATGTAGTCTTTGGTGTAGAAGATGTATGATCAAATCTGATTACAGTGCTGGGGATCTTTCCAGAACACTCTCCAGTTTCAATTATGAAATCCAAAATGTTTGAAAATTCTTCAGCTAAACGTTTTCCTGATGTTATATTAGGTTCTCCAGAGAAATTTGCAGAAGTGCCAATGATTCCTCCAAAACCGCTTAATTTTTTCAATTCTACGCAAATTCCATGAATAATCGGGTTGCTAGGAACTCGTATAGCTACTGTATTTGTTCCTCCGGTTATTAACCTATCAAGTTTAATCTCCGTATTTTTAAGGGGTACAACGATAGTTAAAGGTCCTGGCCAGAATCGTTCTATTAATTTTTTTTCAAATGAGAGAATCTCCCCAATTTTATTTGCGTCTTCAATGTCAGGTACTAAAATTGGAAATCCTTTTTCCACATCCCTTTGTTTAATATCAAAAACACGTTGGATAGCATTCTGATTAAAAGGATCAGCACCTATTCCATAAAATGTATCTGTGGGATATGCAATGACTCCTCCATCTTTTACAACTTCTGCAGCTCGTTGAATATACACCGAAGGATTGTCATTGTCTTTAATATGAATTATAAAATGTCCCATTGCTAATGCAACCTAATGGTTGCAGAAAAATAAAATTGATGGATTGGAGAAATGTTAATGTGATTTCTCTTCCATTTCCTGGAACAATAATTCTTTTGTAACTTGATTCCACATGAGCTCTCTATATTGTTCCAATTTTTTGATTTGCTCTTCTTTAACTAATCGGAAACGACCTTGCATCTTCAAATATTCTTGTATTGGTTTTCGTTTGCTTGGGTCAGTAAGACGTTTGCTTTTTCCGGTTAATCGGAAAAATCCATTTTCAATTTCATATAAAATCCACATGCCATTATCAATAGCCATTTTTGCAATTTCCACGGATTTTTCACTTGGTGAGCGCCATCCTGGAGGACACGGTGCAAATATATGAATGTATTT
>JAEOUK010000411.1 GCA_016839385.1 Promethearchaeota archaeon | reverse complement strand
GAATTATTACTTGCTGAATTGGAATTCTCAAGTAATGCAGATATATTAGATGAAATTAATGATTTAATTAATCAAATGGAAGAAGTGGCAAATACAGCAAATTCTCAAATTCTATTAATAAGCATACTTCTCCTAAAGAGTAAATTTGCACTTTTGTCAGAAGGATCGAAAAAAGCATTGGAAACATTAGAGCAGGCTTTAGAGATTAGTCAAAAAAAGGGGTTAGAAAGAACAACTGAAGTAATTATTTCTGAAAAAGCTCGAATTCAAGAAAATATTGACAATTTGATAGAGAATTTATCAAAAAACATCCCATTGGGGGAGAAACTGGAATCACTCAATCTCAGACAATATTTGAGAGAAACCATCCAGATGGTGCACACAAAAAAATGGACATACCAAATCGTTCAAGAAGAAAGATGCACGGTTTTTATTAGTTACGCTGTAGCTGATTCGAAAACATACAATATCCCAGAATTGGCAAAAACTCTAGAATCGAGACCAAAAGTAAACAAAGTCTATTGTTGGGAATTATGGGATGGATATCCAGATGGAAGTATCATTAAATTTATGGAAACAGGTCTCAGAGATTCCCAAATATTCCTTCCTGTCTTTACTGAGTCCTATAATATTTCCGCAAATTGTCAAAAAGAATATGAAGCGGCCATAGCTGTGAACAAGGCATTCATACCAATCTTTAGCGATTTTGAACAAGTTCCATTTCTCTGCAGAGCAAAAATGGGAATAGACACTTCAAAATTTGACAATAAATCAGTAGTTGAGGAATTGTACAAGTTAATTGAAGCAGAAATTCAATCTAGTAAAAGTTGAATATCTAATTATGGATGGAATCCCGCTATGTAGAGTACTATATATCCTATTAATGCAAAATGAATTTATATGGATAAAATTTTAGATCTTGCTGAGAAATTATGGAATGGAGAAACAGATACCTATCTCCACCATCCATTTGCAGAACCGTATGATATTGTTGAAATTAAAGAGAATTTATGGTTCAATCGTGCATTTTCCAATAGTATAATTCGAAAAACAGCAGAAGGATTGATTATCATAGATCCTGCTGCTCAATTTGACGAAGCGATTCGGCATAAAAAAGTGCGATCTGTCACAAAAGACAAAGTTCACTCTGTAATTTACACTCACGGTCATGTGGATCATTGCTTTGGATTAAATCAGTATTTTCGGGATTGTAAAAAAAACCAGTGGGAGAGACCCCAAATTATCAGCCATGAAAACGTACCAAAGCGATTTGACAGATATGAGGAAACACATGGATATAATTCATATATCAATCAACGTCAATTTCTAGGTGGACAGGGTCAACCGTATTTCCCAACCGGATTCGTTTATCCAACAAATACATTTTCAGACACTTATACTCTCAACGTGGGAGATATAACTATTGAATTAAATCATGGAAAAGGGGAAACCGACGACGCAATCTGGGTGTATATTCTTGAAGATGAAACAATCTGCACGGGAGATCTATTCATATGGGGGACTCCTAATGGGGGAAATCCTCAAAAAGCACCGAGATACATAAAAGAATGGTCAAACACTTTATTAAAAATGGCTGAAAAGAATGCTTCTATTTTATTACCAGGTCACGGTGTCCCAATTATTGGAAAAGAACGAGTTAAGGAAGCTTTGACGATTACTTCGAAATTCTTATACAATCTTTATTCTCAAACGATTGAATTAATGAATAGAGGACAATCACTCCCAGAAATCGTAGAAAACGTCATTATACTCTCTGAGATGGTAAAAAAACCCTATCTTCAACCCATATATGATGAACCGGAATTTCTCATTCGCAATGTTTGGCGCCTTAAAGGAGGTCACTATGATGGAATACCTTCTCATCTCAAACCTGCAAGCGAGCGGGATTTAGCTCGAGAGATTGTGAACCTAACAGGGAGTCCCGAAAAATTAGCAAATAGAGCTCTTGAATTGAGTGAGCAAAACAATCATAGACTAGCATGCCATCTTATTGAATGGGCATTGAAATGTGATCCTAATAATGAAAAAATTAGAAAAGGGTATCGAGATATCTTCAAAAAGCGTATTTATTCAGAAACTTCAACAATGGCTATAGGAATCTATCTTTCGGCAATCCGTGATATTGGTGAAGATCCTGGTGAAGATCTCGCAGGAAATACTCCGATTTATGTTCAGAAAAAAATCTGTGAGAGTAAAAAAACAGTTGATTAATGAATTTTTTTCATCAAACTTTTATTAATTTTCTTTCGAACAATAATAGTAATAACTCCCATAAAGAAGGCTCCAATAGTGATTATATGTGAATATCCAGGGATTTTGGGCTCTGGAGGAACGAATACGCTTTCAATCAATGAAATATTCAACACAGATGAAAATACAGGAGAACCAATAGGTTTCTTTTTGTAAACAAATTCTTCGCGCACTCCTAAATGGGAATTCAAGCTAATTTCAGTATCTTCATACTGTCCACCGATAGAACCTTGAAGTTGGAGTTCGCCTTGCTCTACATCAACGGTAACCTCAATTTCAAAATTATCAAATGTAGCTGGCATGAAATGTCCGAAGTCTTCTTTTCCTCCACTATCATCTTCAACTGTGGATGGTAGTAAAAAGTAAAACAGAAGCAT
>JAEOUK010000410.1 GCA_016839385.1 Promethearchaeota archaeon | reverse complement strand
GGAATATTCACTACGACTTTGACTGCTATAGGTAAAACAGGTCAACGACTAAAAATCGATATTATATCAGCTATCTCTCTAATCTTGATGTTGTTTTTCTTTGTTCCTTTTCTAGCTCTTCCCGGAGCAGCTTTTGCTCGCCTACTTACCCAACTCCTAGCTTTGACTCTAACAATATATATCCTGCGAAAAGAAATCAAAATTACTTTGGACAAAGAGGCTTTATGGAAGGCAAGTGTATGCACAATCCCAATTGTTCCTGTCTTATTTTATATTGAAATGATTGTCAGTAAAGAACTTACTATAGTTCCAACACTAACTCTGGAAATATTAACTGCGGTAGGAATCTATGCATTTTCACTTTATATTTTAAAAGCATTAAAAACCTCAGATTTTGATCTTCTTCGTCAAGCTTTTCCTAAACCTTTAACAAAATATATCACCATAGTAGAACATATTATAATTAGATAATGCTCAATTATTCTCCAAAGCGCATAAATTATTGATATAATAAAAATTCTTCTTACAAAGCATATTGTCAACTAGAATCCATTTAACTAAAATCTAATCAACTAACAATTTAGTGAGTTTGATCATTTTTTAAGTTTGGCGATTAGATAAACTGTTCGAGTTCTACGCTTATATCGAAATCCTGCAATTAACCAAAATAGGTTTTTGATAATATCTGATGGCTTCTTAAAGGGTCGTACTTCACTACACCGAATTATCTCGAACTCCAAACCTAGAAGTTGATTTAGTTCATCAATATTATCAAAAGAATGATAATGACCTACTCTATGAAATTTGTTATTACATTGGGGACATATTACCATGTTGTTGTCCAAATTTTCCTTCCACGGCAATGTTACTATTAGTAATCCCCCAGTTTTCAAGATGGTCTTAATTCTTTTGATTGCGTCTTTGATGTAAAAAATGTGTTCTAGAACATCAAGACAAAAAACCAAATCGAATTTATTCGATTCAAGGTTAATTGTTGAAATGTCTCCTCGAATCAATTTTATGTCCAAATTCTCTTCTTCGAATTGACTCTGTAGTCGGTTCACTAAAAACTTAGAAATATCAACACCTACAACTTTTAGACCACTGTTATACAGACGCCTAAGTAAATAACCATCCCCTACCCCAACCTCACAAGCATAATTTGCGTTATTGAAATATTTTCTACATTTTTCATAAACATAATTTATCTTGTCTCTATTTGCAAACAAACAGGTTCTATTTCTGTCAAAGTTTAGCCTAGCGTAGTAATCCTCCACAGATTCAGGCAAACTTTGCAAATATATTTCCCACCCAAATGAAATTTTGATAACCCAGAAATGGATATTATCAAATTACCTCAAAATCATAATAGTTCGATGTTATTTTTTCTTATAAAATTTGTTGCACAATCATTTATTTTTGCATAGTTAATAATCAATTAATTTTATTGACTTATTTCCACCAAATTTCAAATGACAAATGACTCTAACCAAGTGCTTTTGATGCTCTTAGGTATGCATTATTAGAAGCATTTAGGTAAAATGTACAAAAAATAAAAACAAAAATTCTAATTTTTATTGAAAATTTGAATTACAGACAATAGAACTTTACTCTATAAAAGAATACCTTCCATATTTATTAATTGAATTACCAGACTTGATACTAAAATGAATAACCAGAGGGTTGTGCGTAATTGAATAGATCGAATATTTCTGTGGTTGTTGCAGCATACAACGAAGAAGAAGGCATAGCCCCGACTTTATGAGAAATAAAAAACACTTTACACAGACCACATCTGGTTGTAGTAGATGGAAAAAGCACAGATAGAACACTTGAATTAGCTAAAGATTTGGGTGCCAATGTAATTATACAAGAAGGAAAGGGAAAAGGAAACGCGATATCGCTAGGTTTACAAAATATTGACTCAGCAACAAACTATGTAGTTTTTACAGATGCTGATTTCACTTATCCAGCGAGACACATAAAAGAGATGGTTAATGTTCTCGACTTGAATCCAGAAGTTGGAATGGTTCTTGGGGATAGATTTAGCAAAATCTATCAATGTGAATCTGATAGAAATCAATTTTACATTGGAAATAGAATGTTGGGTTTTGCACAAAGAGTCTTTAACGGAATAGATTTGAATGACCCTTACACCGGACTCAGGATTATGAGATCCGAATTGGTTAACAATTGGAACCCAGAATCACAAGATTTTGATATTGAGGCTGAATTAAACCACTATGTTAAAAAATTAGGTTATAGAATTTTAGAGCTACCAATTAAATATCGAAAAAGGTTAGGAAAAAAGAAACTTGGATTTAGACATGGTCTGAAAATACTTAGAAGAATAGTAATCCAAAGATTATCCACACAAAAATAATTGAACGAGCGCTTAAACTCCGACGAACTTGACTTTATAACATGTGCGTGCGAATTTTAAAAATCAATAGACTATGAAAAAAGAAATAATATAGGGGTCTAATTGTACCCCCCATTCTTTAGATTTCCCGTTATGCACTAGTTCCAACTATTGTGATATCGAAGCTGAAAGTCGAAATATCCTGAATAGCAGAATCCACATCCAACGTGAATGTTACTTGTGCTACCGAACCTGCATTTATTGCCATTCCTGAGTAGTCCCAACTGAGGTCAAGATAATTTTCGGTGTTTGATGGGTTCCAATTTGAAGTGTACATACTCAATGTTGATTCTTCGCTTCCTTCATTCTTGATGAAGCAAACGATATCTTGGCTTTGTCCAGGTTCAAGTATTCCCCAAGGAATAGACGTTAGTGGAGTGTTGCAAATTGCATCCACATAAACTCCAACACCGATAGTCAATATTGTTCCTGTGCTAGATACTGTTCTACTGGTCTGTGGTGCAGTAAAGGTTTGACTTACTAAAGACAGTCCCATTGTATACGAGAGAAGTATTATTATTGAACCTGTAATTACGTGCTCCTTCTTCAAATAGACACTTCCGTACTCACATATTAAATATTAAGACTTAATAAAGCTAACTGCTTAACGCATCAAAATACGTCTTCCAAATTTATAATCAATATCTACTAAAACAAACATCAACAAAAACAGTATTTGTCAGCTAAACTTCAATTTCTTTTTCACTCACATAACATTGGGACATTCTATAGCAACTAAAGCATCTTTCAGAAATTAAATCATCATCACCAATTCCCCTAATTTTCCCAAAACCTCGAGGACACTCATCAAAACCAACATTAACATGAAGATCATGATTACGTTTCGTTTTATCTCTTTGATCCTTTCCCGTATTCTCCAAAGATTTTTTGATAAATTCTTCAGGAGAATTAGCCAACTTCAACACATAAAGTATAAGCAAGACAATAACTGCAATAACCAAAACAATATCAATAGCAGTTATTTCAAAGGACAACATACTACATCGTCCTCCTTTTTCAAATCTCAAATATATAGAATTGATGAATCCATAATGCTTATCCAAATTCTTAATCTAACAATAATATTCTTAATATCTGAAAAAAACTGAAGGATATTAAACCAAGGAGAACGATCGATGTACGCTATCGGCCATTTCGCGTTAGGCTACTTAACCGGAAAACTGACTGGAAAAGCACTTGATGTTCAAATTAATCTTCCATTACTTTTTCTAGCTTCAATAATTCCTGACATCGACATAGTGATACCTGGCTTAGTTCATAGAGGGCCTCTTCACTCCATATTAATTCTAAGCCTAATTTCCATGCCCCTCCTATCAATCTACAAAAAAAGGGCT
>JAEOUK010000409.1 GCA_016839385.1 Promethearchaeota archaeon | reverse complement strand
GAAGCTCCAGCGCTAAGGAAAATTTTATTTTTTTTATCGATTCTACCTTGAATAAATCCCGTAAATATCATACGTTCTATTTTGAAAATCAAGATTTCAGGTTTCATTTCGAGTAATGCAGCTATCTTTTCTAAATCTACTTCAGGATTGGTTGAAGCAAATTTTTGAATTGTTGATTTTATTAACAAATCCATACGAGTCAAAATTCTCCCACGCTGCAATCTAGGTATTACGATATATATTTGTTGGTGAATTTCCCTAATAAAATTACGATTTCTCAAATAGGATTACTTGAGGTAGCATCTATGAAAATTGAAAAAATACACATATCTAAAAGCCTTCAAAATGAATTATCTTATCTTTCTAAATCCATTTATCCTTTAGAATCATGTGCTATTTTATTAGGAGAGATTGGGAGAGAAATAAATCCTATTTCACGTGTTACGAAAGTTGTAGAATTACATAACATCACACAGTCCCAAGTTGAATTTCGATGGGACGATATTGAATTTTATAACCAAATTATTGCCAACCAAAAAGAAGGACTAGTACTTGTAGGTATCTTTCATTCCCATCCCCATGATCCAAATTTTTCAGAATATGATCGCGCAGTTATTGAGAATACAGGTAGATTATATCCAGAATTAGTATGGTTGATCTATGGTAACTCAACAAAAACGTTCAAAGCTGTAATCTTGCAACGAAAGCACCTCATTGTGGAAATTCCGATTATTTCTTCTGAATAATCGACATAAATAATTTTATCAACAAGAGTTTATTCTATAATGCAACTCTCAAGGTAAAATTCAATGACAGATTCATCACACGATTCAAAAGACGATATCCTACAATTCTGCCCCGGTTGTGGAAAAAAAATTGAATGGAATAAAGATCTACGGTTTTGTATGTCGTGTGGGATGCACTTGATCCGTTTTGTACCAAGAAATAAAATTCAAGATTGGTTGGGTGTCTCTCTTACTAGTGAAGAAATCGAAGAGTTGTATGCATATAAACCTCAGGATCAACAGCCTAGTATTCAACCAGTCCCGGTCATATCCAGTTTTTCTTATCGAATACAAAGACCGTGGAAATGGGGTGCTGCCTTAGGATTACCATTGTTATCCATTTTAGCTAAATTGATAATATCCATAGCGATTTTATTCGTCTACATGCTTATTGTTATTGAAGACATCACAACTTTGGACATTGATGCATTTTTAGATGAACACATCGTGGCAATCACCTTCATTGAGTTAGTTACTCAACTAGCGTTATTTGCGGTTCCATATTTCTTTACAGCTATTTTTTTCCCTTACAAAGCACCGGTTAAGGAACGTTTAGAATCCTTAGGTATACCGTTTGGATTAAAAGCTAAAGAAATATTTAAAGAAATCGGAATTGGAGTGGGATTTGCTTTACTAATGACTGGTTTAGCGTTTGGAGTCCAATATTTATCTGCATACCTAACGCAATGGATATTTAACATACCCGCGAGTGAATTACTTGGATTTGATGTTGATGGAACTGCAACTATTTTTCCCGAAACCATCGCATTTACAATAATTTATTCTATACTGATGATTGTATCGGTAGGACCATCGGAGGAAGTTTTATTTAGAGGTTTTGCGCAAAGAGGATTCCAAGATTCATTTAAAAATGAAAAACTTGGAAAAGCGATGGGATTAATAATAACAGCGATATACTTCACTTTTTTCCACATATATATCTACTTTTTAGAATTACCATTACTCTTTTTTACCTTCCTTCCTTATTTTTCACTATCGTTAATACTTGGATTTCTCTACATGTGGAGAAAGAATCTCATTAGTGGTATTACAGCTCATGCGTTGTATAATATCATTCAATTCCTAATCGTAATACTAATCTAGAAATAATCTATTTGGAGGCTTAAATTTGAAATCGAGCATATTAAACGTTATAGAAAGTAACATTAAAGGGAATCAATTCAACATAGTAATGGGACTTGGCGAAGAATTAGAACAGAATCAGAAAATGCAAGAGATCTGTGAAACCTTTGCTAATAAACATAAAAACTTCATTCTTTTGGTAGGAGGATTTGACTCTTATCCTGTAGATAAAAAGGATCCGGAAAAAAAATTCTATGATTTAAATATTGAACGGGAAATTGGTAATGTTACCATCACCAAAGGAGATGTTGAATTCACCATTGATGATTCATTGAAACCAGCTGACGCCCTTAAAGG